>CAZVWN010000010.1:0-1846 GCA_964631065.1 uncultured Acetatifactor sp. | reverse complement strand
AAGCCGTCCGGCGCAGACTGTCCGCATAATGAATTGCCTCATCCAGTCCGTCCGTCGTGTCATGATCGGTCAGGGCGAAGGCGGCAAGCCCCTTTTGTATGGCGTAATCAACAAGCTCTGACGGAGAAAACGTACCGTCAGAGCGGGTGGAATGTACATGAAGGTCGATTGGTTTCATCACAGGGATCAGTCCTCATCCTCTTCCTTGTTTGCGGTAAATACGGTTCTCTTTCTCGCCATCTCATCACTTGCAAGATATTCGTCGTAGGTTGTTACCTTGTCGATGATCTGACCGTTCGGGAGAATCTCGATGATACGGTTTGCCGTGGTCTGTACGAACTGGTGATCATGGCAGGAGAACAGCGCGACGCCGGGGAACTTGATCAGTCCGTTGTTCAGCGCCGTGATGGATTCCATGTCGAGATGGTTCGTCGGCTCATCCAGCACCAGACAGTTCGCGCCGCTGATCATCATTTTTGAGAGCAGACAGCGGACCTTTTCTCCTCCGGAGAGGATCTTTACCTTTTTTACGCCGTCTTCGCCGGCGAAGAGCATTCTGCCGAGGAAGCCCCTTACATAGGTGACGTCCTTGACGGGAGAGTATCCGGTCAGCCAGTCCGTGATCGTGAGATCGTTGTCAAATTCTGCGGTATTATCCTTCGGGAAATAAGCCTGTGAGGTGGTAACGCCCCATTTATAGCTGCCCTCATCCGGCTCAAGCTCGCCCATGAGGATCTTGAACAGGGTCGTTTTCGCAAGCTCCTGACTGCCGACAAACGCAATCTTGTCCTCATGCCCCATGACAAAGGAAACGTCGTTGAGCACCTTTTCGCCGTTGATCGTCTTGGAAAGATGTTCTACCGTGAGGACTTCGTTTCCGATCTCGCGGTCAGGGCGGAAGTCGATATAGGGATATTTTCTGCTGGAGGGTCTGATCTCTTCCAACTCAATTTTTTCCAGTGCGCGCTTACGCGAGGTTGCCTGCTTGGATTTGGAAGCGTTCGCAGAGAAACGGGAAATAAATTCCTGTAATTCCTTGATCTTTTCTTCCTTCTTCTTATTTGCCTCCTTCATCTGGCGGATGAGGAGCTGGCTGGATTCATACCAGAAATCATAGTTGCCCGCATAGAGCTGGATCTTGCCGTAATCAATATCCGCGGTATGGGTGCAGACCTTGTTCAGGAAATAGCGGTCATGCGACACGACGATGACCGTATTTTCAAAGTCGATCAGGAAATCCTCCAGCCATGCGATCGCGTCGAGGTCGAGATGGTTGGTCGGCTCGTCGAGCAGCAGGATGTCGGGATTGCCGAACAGCGCCTTTGCGAGCAGTACCTTGACCTTGATGTTGCCGTCGAGCGTGCTCATCGGAGCGTAATGATATTCCGTGCCGATGCCGAGACCGTTTAAGAGCATCGCCGCGTTGGAATCCGCTTCCCAGCCGTCCATCTCCGCAAATTCCGCCTCAAGCTCACTTGCGCGCAGACCGTCCTCGTCGGAAAAATCATCCTTCGCATAGATGGCTTCCTTTTCCTTCATGATCCGGTAAAGCCGCTCATTGCCCATGATGACCGTGTCCATGACGGTGTAGCTGTCGTATTTAAAATGATCCTGCTCTAAGACGGAGAGACGCTGACCGGGCGTGATTACGATGTCGCCGCTCGTCGTCTCGAGACTGCCGGAGAGAATTTTTAAGAACGTGGACTTTCCAGCGCCGTTCGCCCCGATCAGTCCGTAACAGTTTCCTTCCGTAAATTTAATGTTCACATCCTCGAACAGCGCTTTTTTTCCTACCCTGTAGGTTACGTTGTTTGCACTTATCATTTCCGAAACCTCTTATTTCCTA
>CAZVWN010000009.1:6751-27204 GCA_964631065.1 uncultured Acetatifactor sp. | reverse complement strand
TTTCGTCATGGCATCATTGTAAGGTATCTTTTCCCGGTTCGCAAGTATAAAAAAAAGCTTAATTTTTTGTGAATATGATACATTTTGGTCAATTTATGGTATACTATATATGGGCTTGCGAGATCGCGAGCGCACAGGCGAACGGAAAGCGCAGACTTGCGGCATGAAAAGGAAGGTAAAATCCCGCGCAGGGGGAACTTGCGGGAAAATTGTGGGGAATGGGTAAAAAAATATGGAGTTAAAGGTAGATAACGGAGAAGGAATTGACAGCTGGAAAGAGGTAACACTCATTTACAGCGCGGCGCTGAGACAGATAGAGACAAAAATGGAAATCCTCAACGATGAGTTTCAGCATGTACATCAGTATAATCCGATCGAGCATATCAAGGCACGGATTAAGACGCCGGAGAGCATCGTGAAAAAGTTAAAGCGCAACGGCTATGAATCGACGATCGACAATATGGTAAAATACATAAATGATATTGCGGGTATCCGCATCATCTGTTCTTTTACCTCGGACATTTTCCGCATTGCGGATATGATCAGCGAGCAGCGGGATATCAAGGTGATCGCGGTGAAGGATTATATCACGTTTCCCAAGGCGAGCGGTTACAGGAGCTATCATATGATCGTTACCGTTCCGGTGTATCTTTCCGACAGGACGGTGGATACGACGGTGGAAATTCAGATCCGGACGGTTGCCATGGATTTCTGGGCGAGTCTGGAGCATAAGATCCATTATAAGTTTGAAGGGGATGCGCCGGAGCATATTAAGAATGAGCTGGTGGAGTGTTCCAGACTGGTATCGGATCTGGATGCCAGAATGCTCTCGCTGAATGAGGAGATCCTTTCGATCAGCGAAACGACAGAAGAATAGAGTGTACGAAGAGAACGTATGGATTCCGTCATTTTTTGCGTGACGGAATCCGTTATAAATGAGGAGTGCCCGGACACCTTTCGGCATCCGGGCTATTATGAAAAAATTTATCTTGTTTGCGTCCTTTACTGTAAATTCAGTATAGCAATGAATTATGAATAAACTATGAACATCATGTAAAAAGTCGGTGAATGTTACAAAAACGTAAAAAAGTAAAACAAATATTTGTATAAACTGCACAAAAACACGGCGCGCGGCGCATGGGTTGTCAGAATAGCGCAAAAGTGCTATGATAGGTGTGAAAACGATGGAACAAAAGCAACAGCCTTTGGAGGAATATGGATGGACATGTTTATGGATAAGCTGGCACAGCGGCTGAATGCACAGGAGATCATTAAGGCAAACACGGCTGCGGATACAGAGGAGCTGAACCGTTTGAAAAATCAGCTTGCGCAGTATGAGGAGTGTCTTTCTAAGCTTCGTCAGCTGGTAGATGAGGGCGGAGAAGGGCTTCGTGTCCTGTCGCGGGAAAGTGCGGCGGAGATCAGCCGTCTTGCCGAGGAGAGCATTTCCCGCATACAGCAGTTTCAGGCGGATACAGCGGTTGCTGACGGGATCAGCGGACTTGCGGCGCAGCTGAACAGTCTGAATACGGCGATGGACGGGATGAATGCCGGTCTTGGCGAAGTGAATGCGGGCATGGAGAAGCTGGATCGGGTGAGCGGTCAGGTTGACGCGGTGAACAGCCGTCTGGATCAGGTTCAGGAAGCAATCGGCGAAAAAGTGGACCGGCTGATGTCCGGTATGGAGAACAAGGCAGAGAGCGGTCCGGAGGAGCGCCTTGACGCACTGGATGAAAATGTCCATAAGGAGTGCGTGAAGGTATACCGCAATGTACAGGCAGTGGTTGTGGAAGAAAGCGAAAAGCAGAAAAAATCCATGGAAGAGCTTGCGGGAAAAACGGCTTCCCTGCGCGGTAAGCTTGGCGCTGTTCTCGGCATCTCGATCGCGGCGCTTGTCTTTTCAATCGCGGGGGCGGTGTTGAGCTTCCTGCAGCTTGCGAACTGGAAGCTGTTTTAAGCGCCTGTTGAGAAAACGGAGGAATTATGTCGAAAGAATTGTGGAAGCCCGGCAATATGCTCTATCCGCTTCCGGTCGTTATGGTCAGCCTTGCGGACAGAGACGGGAAGCCGAACATCATTACGATCGCGTGGGCGGGAACCGTCTGTACGAATCCGCCGATGGTCAGCATATCGGTCCGCCCGGAGCGGTACTCTTATCCGATCTTAAAGGAAACGGGAGAGTTTGTGATCAATCTGACAACGAAGGAGCTTGCCTTTGCAACGGATTACTGCGGCATAAAGAGCGGACGTGAGACGGACAAATTTCGCGATATGGGGCTTACGCCCGTCAGGGGAGAAAAGGTCAGTGCGCCGATGATCGCGGAAAGTCCCGTCAATATCGAATGCAGGGTCAGGGAGATCCTGCCGCTCGGTTCGCATCACATGTTCCTTGCGGATGTTCTGGCGGTACATGCGGAAGAAAAGTATATGGATGAAAGCCATAAGTTTCATCTGGAAAAGGCGGAGCCGATCGTATATTCCCACGGCGCTTATCTGGTCTGCGGGGAACAGCTCGGCACGTTCGGCTACAGCGTAAAGAAAAAATGAGGGAGAGAGGAAGTCAGTTTAAGAGGCTTCCTCTTTTTATGGCATCGTTTCCGTAGCGGGAGCGGATCCGGTCGAGGGCGGCGTCGAGCTTCTGCTGCTTTTCGGAAGCCGGGGCGGCATAGTCGAACAGATTCAGCTGTACCGGTTCGCCGGCTTCCGTCAGCTTTCCCGTCCGTATGCCGAGAAGCCGGATCGGCGTCTGATCCCAGAGATCGTCAAAGAGGCGCGCGGCGGTTCTGTAGATGACATCCGTGGAAGCGCTCGCCTCTGTGAGCGGAAGCTGATGGGAGACGGCGCGGAAGGTATTGTATTTGATCTCGATGCAGATCAGACCGGCGCGGCAGTCTGCGGCACGCAGTCTTTTGGCAACGGTTTCGGACAGCGCAAGCAGTACCTTTAAGGCCTCCTCGCGCGTGACGGCATCTGCGGAAAGCGTTGTCGAACTGCCGATTCCCTTTGCCTCCGCAGGCTGCGGCATGACGGCGGCATCGTCGAGTCCGTTGGCATACCGATGCAGCAGCAGTCCGTGACTTTTGAGGTGGGCGGAGAGGATTTCCGGGTCGGTATGCGCGAGGTCGCCGATCGTCAGGATTCCCAGCTTGCGCAGCGTCTCCGCGCTTGCATTGCCGCACAGAAACAGATCGGATACGGGAAGCGGCCAGAGCTTTTTTGCTATCTCATACGAGTAGAGGGTATGGACAAGGTTAGGCTTCTTAAAATCGGATGCCATTTTTGCGAGTACTTTTCTGTCGGAGATGCCGATGTTGACGGTAAAACCGAATTTTTCATATATTGTGTCCTTAAACAGGGCGGCGGCAGCCTCCGGGGAGGGATACCTTTCGGCAATCGGACCGTAATCCAGATAGCATTCGTCAATGCTCGCCTGTTCAATGTCCGGCGTGATGCTTTTTAAATAATCCATGAGCAGTCCGCTCTTTTCAAGGTAGAGCGCATGATCCGGAGGGACGCTGACGAGGCAGGGGCATTTCCGGAAGGCGTTTACGACGGGTTCTCCGGTCCGGATGCCGTATTTTTTCGCGGGTATGGATTTTGCGAGGACAACGCCGTGGCGCGTGCTGATATCGCCGCCGACGATGGACGGGATCAGGCGCAGATCGGTTGTCTCTCCCGCCTCCTGCCGTGCCAGTGCGGACCAGCTTAAAAAAGCGGAATTGACATCAATATGAAAAATGACGCGTTGTTCCCCCATGAGCTACCTCCTTAAAAAGGCTCTTGAAAAAAGTGCTGCCGTCTTTACTATAACGCCCGAAAACTGACTTTACAAGCCCGAAAAATGCTGATATGATAAGTAACAGTTCAGCCGCGCTTTTAGGAATGCAGAGGACTGAACTGTTGCGAAAAGCGGAGTGCCGGGCTATTGACGGGTAAGAAAAGCAGTGGAAAAATCTATGAAAAATAAGAAAAAGAATCATAAAAATTACAAATTTACATATATTAAAACTACGCTGGCAGTTCTGTTTTTCTGCCTGTTGTTTATCGACGGTTACATTCCGTTTGAAAGCACGGGAGAAAACTATTTTCATGTAAAGCTGAACGGACAGGAAATAGGAACCGTAGGAGACAGGGAGAGCGCTAAGCGGCTGCTGATCGCCGCGCGCAGAAATGTGGCGTCAGGCAGCAGCGAGCTTGTTTTTATGGAGACGGAGCTGGAGCTTGCGGGAGAGGAAGTCCTCTGGGGCGTTGTGGATGAGGAAAAGGATATCCTTGCGCGGATGGAGGAAGTGCTTCGGGGCGCGGTCATTCAGACGATGCACCGCTCGTATACGATGAAGGTGAACGATTATATTGTCAGTCTGGCGGGCATTGACGAGGTGCAGCAGCTTTTACAGGCCGCGATTGACAAATATGACAGCGAGGGCGCGTTTGAGGTTTCGCTTGTCTATGACAACAGCCGGGAGTTCAGCGTACTGACAACCGAAGTGGAAGATACCTCCGATCCTGCGGAGGAAAAGGGACTTGAGAGTCTGCGCGGCGGAATTGCGGACGTGCTCAGACCTGACGGCGTTGAGGAAGCAGCAGGAATGGAAATGGGCTTCGGAGATTATGATCTCGGGATTCAGAGCATGGATTTTGAACAGAAGGTCGAGATCGTGGAAGTGTATCTGCCGGAAAGTCAGCTGACGCCGCTTGCGGAAGCGACGGAGCGCGTGATCATGGAGCAGGAGACGGCGAGCATTTACGAGGTGGTTTCGGGCGATACCCTGTCCGAAATAGCCATCAAGGTCAACATTCCCATGGATAAGATCATCGAGATGAATGACAGCCTCGAGGATGAGCGGACAACCCTTCGGATCGGGCAGCAGCTTGTCATCACCGTTCCGGAGCCGGAGCTTTCCGTTACAAGGGTGGAGCAGAATTACTACGAGGAGATTTACGATGCGGAGGTCGTCATTATTGATGTGGATGACTGGTATACGACGCAGACGGAGGTGCTTCAGCAGCCGTCCGCAGGTTTCCGCAAGGTCGTGGCGGATGTTTCCTTCGTCAACGACAGGGAGGTTTCCAGAGAGATCCTGAAGGAAGAGATCGTCATGGAGGCGGTGCCGAAGATCATGAAGCGCGGCACAAAGATCCCGCCGACCTATGTAAAGCCGATCTCCGGCGGAAGACTGACCTCGAATTTCGGACCCAGAAAGGCGCCGAAGAAGGGCGCAAGCACCTATCATAAGGGCGTAGACTGGGCGACGCCGATCGGCACGCCGGTATATGCGTCCTGCGGCGGAACGGTTGCAAAGGCGGGATGGGGAAGCGGTTACGGCTATGTCGTCTACATCAATCATGAGGATGGCAGACAGACGCGGTACGGTCATCTGAGCAAGGTGCTTGTCAAGGCAGGACAGAGTGTGAAGCAGGGTGACAAAATTGCACTGAGCGGCAACACCGGCGTCAGCACGGGACCGCATATACACTTTGAGATACTGATCAACGGAAAACAGGTGAATCCGCTGAACTACCTGAATTAAGGGCGGATAAGAACGTGGGAATACACGTTCGGTTTACAAATGTGCGGCATTGTGTTAAGATGAGCGTAACGGTTCAGTGGTTTTTTGAGTGTATTTTTAGAGAGATGACCTTAGACAGAGGTATAGATAGATGGAACAATATGCAATCAAAGGCGGGAATCCGCTGGTGGGAGAGGTCGGAATAGGAGGCGCGAAGAATGCGGCGCTTCCTATTCTTGCTGCCTCCGTTATGACGGAGGAGACCGTATATATTGAAAATATGCCGGACGTGCGGGATATCAATGTCCTGCTGGAAGCCATGAAGAATATCGGCGTGGCGGTAAAGCGCACGGGCAGACACAGCGTCACGCTGAACGCAGGGAACATCAGCAGTCTGATCGTGGAGGACGAGGCGCTGAAAAAGATCAGGGCGTCTTATTATCTTGTGGGCGCATTGCTCGGAAAGTATAAGCATGCGGAGGTGGTTCTTCCCGGCGGCTGTGATATCGGTTCGCGCGCGATCGACCAGCATATCAAGGGCTTTCGGGCGCTTGGCGCAAAGGTAACGATTGAGCACGGTCTGATCAAGGCGGCTGCGGAAAAGCTGGTGGGCGGTCATATTTATATGGACGTTTCCAGTGTCGGTGCGACGATCAATGTCATGATGGCGGCGACGATGGCGGAGGGAAGGACGATCATCGAGAATGCGGCGAAGGAGCCGCATGTGGTGGATCTTGCGAATTTCCTGAACAGTATGGGCGCCAACATCAAGGGCGCGGGAACGGATGTGATCAGGATCCGGGGTGTGGAGAGGCTTCACGGCTCCGAGTACACGATCATACCGGATCAGATAGAGGCGGGAACCTTTATGTTCGCGGCAGCGGTGACAAAAGGGGATGTGACGGTAAAGAATGTCATTCCGAAGCACTTGGAGTCTGTCACCTCAAAGCTTCTGGAGATCGGCTGCGAGGTCGAGGAGACGGACGACTGCATCCGGGTTGTCGCTTCAAAGCCGTTACAGCATACGCAGGTAAAGACGCTTCCCTATCCGGGCTTCCCGACGGATATGCAGCCGCAGATCACGGTTGCGCTCGCCCTGTCAAAGGGTACCAGCATTGTTACGGAGAGCATTTTTGAAAACCGTTTCAAGTATGTGGATGAGCTGACGAGAATGGGCGCGAGCATCAAGGTGGAAGGAAATACGGCGATCATTGACGGCGTGGAAAGATATACCGGAGCGAGCATTTCGGCGCCGGATCTTCGGGCAGGGGCGGCGCTTGTGATCGCGGCGCTTGCTGCGGAGGGCACGACGGTCGTTGACGATATCAGGTATATCCAGCGCGGATATGAGGATTTCCATTTAAAGCTTCAGGGACTTGGCGCGCAGATCGAGCTGGTGCAGACAGAAAAGGATTTCAGAAAATTTCAGTTAAAAACGGGTTGACAGAAGCGCCCGTTCATAGTAATGTGTGTATAGACAATTTCATAGAGCGTCTCTTATTCAGAGTTGGTGGAGATACATAGGATCGGTGAAGCCACGGCAACCCCCGCAAGGGAAGGTGCCTCCCTGAGCGAGTTAGAATCGAACAATAAGAGGATTGCATATCGAGAGATTTGAAGTCCGCTTATCCAGGCGGACTTTTTTGTTACTGTAAACCGGAGATGTACATCAGAGTATAAAAGGAGGAAAAACAAATGGAAAAACGCTTATTTACATCAGAATCCGTAACGGAAGGACATCCCGACAAGGTATGCGACGCTGTTTCTGACGCGATCTTGGACGCGTGCATCGCGGAGGATCCGATGAGCCGCGTTGCCTGTGAGACGGCGTGCTGCACGGGCTTTGTACTGGTAACGGGAGAGATCACGACGAAAGCGAACCTCGATATCGCGGGTATCGTCCGTAAGACCGTGACGGAGATCGGTTATGATGATTCAAAGGTCGGCTTTGACGGGAATACCTGTGCGGTCATGGTAGCACTGGACAGGCAGTCTCCGGATATTGCGATGGGCGTTGACAAGGCGCTGGAAGCGAGAGAGTCAAAGATGGATGACGCGCAGCTTGCGGCGATCGGCGCGGGAGACCAGGGCATGATGTTCGGTTATGCGACGAACGAGACGCCGGAGTATATGCCGTATCCGATCTTTCTTGCACATAAGCTGACGAGACAGCTGACAAAGGTGCGCAAGGACGGAACGCTTTCTTATCTTCGTCCCGACGGAAAGAGTCAGGTGTCCGTTGAATATGATGAAAACGGGAAGCCGTTCCGCTTAGAGGCGGTTGTGCTCTCGACCCAGCATGATGAGAATGTGACGCAGGAGCAGATTCATGCCGATATCAAAAAGTATGTCTTTGATCCGATCCTGCCCGCAGAGCTGATCGACGAAAAGACAAAGTTCTTTATCAATCCGACCGGACGCTTTGTCATCGGCGGACCGCACGGAGATGCGGGACTGACGGGGCGCAAGATCATCGTCGATACCTACGGCGGATATGCGCGTCACGGCGGCGGCGCTTTCTCCGGAAAGGACTGCACGAAGGTAGACAGAAGCGCGGCATACGCGGCGCGTTATGTTGCAAAGAACATTGTCGCTGCGGGACTTGCGGAGAAATGTGAGATTCAGCTTTCCTATGCGATCGGCGTAGCGCAGCCGACCTCCGTTATGGTCGATACCTTCGGTACCGGTAAGCTTTCCGACGAAAAGCTGGTAGAGATCATCCGTGAGAACTTCGATCTGCGTCCGGCGGGAATCATTAAGATGCTGGATCTGCGCAGACCCATTTACCGTCAGACGGCAAGCTACGGACACTTTGGACGCGATGATGTTTCCCTTCCGTGGGAGGCTCTGGATAAGGTTGACTTATTAAAGAAAAATCTGTAAGATAGAGGTAACTGAAAAAAGGCGCTCCCGCATTTTCGGGGAGCGCTTTTCTATCGTAACAGCCCGGCCGTTTTATGAATTTTTCCGGGCGGACAGCTGTTTTTTGAATAGGAGGCAGTCATGGCGTTCGTGCATTTACATGTCCATACGGAATATTCCCTTCTGGACGGGTCAAATAAAATAAAGGAATATGTAGCCCGCGTAAAGGAGCTTGGGATGGACAGCGCCGCCATCACGGATCACGGCGTTATGTACGGCGTCATTGACTTTTACCGTGCGGCAAAGGCGGCGGGGATCAGACCGATCCTCGGCTGTGAGGTTTATGTCGCGCCTGCCTCCCGTTTTGATATGGATAACAGGGTCAGCGATGAACGGTATTATCATCTGGTTCTGCTGGCGGAGAACAATACCGGGTATCAGAATCTGATTAAGCTGGTCAGCAGGGGATTTACGGAAGGGTATTATTATAAGCCCCGTGTGGACATGGAGCTGTTAGAGCGTTACCATGAAGGGCTGATTGCGCTCTCGGCGTGTCTCGCAGGAGAGGTACAGAGCAATATCGTAAAGCGGATGCCGGAGGAGGCGCGGAAGGCGGCAAAGCGGTATGAGGCATGTTTCGGAAAAGGCAATTTCTTTCTGGAGCTGCAGGATCACGGGATTCCGGAGCAGAGTCTCGTCAACACGGAGCTGTTAAAGATGAGTAAGGAGCTTGACATACCGTTAGTTGCCACGAACGATGTGCATTATACCTATGCGACGGATGCGGAGTCGCACGACATCCTGCTCTGCATGCAGACAAACAGCAAGCTGACGGACGAGAACAGGATGCGCTACGAGGGCGGACAGTATTACGTCAAGAGCGAGGAAGAGATGAAAGCGCTCTTTCCCTATGCGTGGGAGGCTGTGGAAAATACACAGCGCATTGCCGACCGCTGTCAGGTCGAGATCACATTCGGCGAGACAAAGCTGCCGCATTATGAGGTGCCGGAAGGGTATGATTCCTGGACATATCTGAATAAGCTCTGCGAGGACGGCTTACAGGAGCGGTACGGGGAGAGCAGACCGGCGGGGGCAACGCAGGAGTCGCTGCGGGAGCGTCTGGAATATGAGCTCGGCGTCATAAAAAGCATGGGATATGTCGATTATTTCCTGATCGTATGGGATTTTATCAATTATGCGAAGTCAAACGGGATCTCGGTCGGTCCCGGGAGAGGATCGGGAGCCGGGAGTATTGTCGCGTATTGTCTGAAGATCACGAACATCGACCCGATCCGCTATGATCTGCTGTTTGAGCGGTTTCTAAATCCGGAGCGTGTCTCCATGCCGGATATCGACGTGGACTTTGAGCCGGAGGGGAGACAGAAGGTCATTGATTATGTGAGCCGGAAATACGGGGAGGAAAAGGTTGTCCAGATCGTTACCTTCGGCACGCTGGCGGCGAGGGGCGTGATCCGTGATGTCGCGAGAGTGATGGATCTTCCGTATTCCTTTGCGGACACGATCGCGAAGATGGTGCCGATGGAGCTTGATATCACGCTGGAACAGGCGCTGGAAAAGAATCCGGAGCTGGGGAAGCGCTATCGGGAGGAGGAGCAGGTACACACGCTGATCGATATGTGTAAAAGGCTGGAGGGGCTGCCGAAGCATATCGGGATGCACGCGGCGGGGGTTGTCATCTGTCCGAAGGCGGCGGATGAATTCGTACCGCTTGCAAAGGGCGGGAAAGAGGCCGCCGTTGTCGCCCAGTTTACCATGACGACGCTGGAGGAGCTGGGACTTTTAAAGATGGATTTCCTCGGGCTGCGGAATCTGAGCGTGATCCGTGATGCCGTGAAGTTTGTGGAACAGACGACGGGAGAGCGGATTGATATCGACCGGATTGATTACAATGATCCGCAGGTGCTTGCCTATATCAGTACGGGAAAGACGGAGGGCGTGTTCCAGCTGGAAAGCTCCAAGATGAGGAGCTTTATGAAGGAGCTGCGCCCGCAGAGCCTTGAGGAGGTCATCGCGGGAATATCCCTGTATCGTCCGGGCCCGATGGACTTCATTCCACAGTATATCAGGGGGAAGAATCATCATGAGGAGATCCGGTATGCCTGTCCGCAGCTGGAACCGATCTTAAAGGAGACTTACGGCTGTATCGTCTATCAGGAGCAGGTCATGCAGATCGTGCGGGATCTCGGCGGATATACGATGGGGCGCAGCGACCTTGTCCGCCGTGCCATGAGTAAGAAAAAACAGGCGGTCATGGAGAAGGAGCGCGCGAACTTCATATACGGGAATGAGGCGGAGGGCGTACCCGGCTGTATTTCCAAGGGGATCAGCGAGGAGGTCGCGGGCGGTATCTACAACGATATGATGGATTTTGCAAAGTATGCCTTCAATAAATCCCATGCGGCATGCTATGCGGTGGTGGCGATGCAGACGGCATGGCTGAAGTTCTATCATCCGGTGGAATTTATGGCGGCGCTGATGACCTCCGTGATGGACAATACGGATAAGCTTTCGGAGTATATCCTGTGCAGCAGGAATATGGGGATTGCGCTTCTTGCGCCGGACATCAATCAGGGAGAGAGCGGCTTTTGCGTTCAGGACGGAAAGATCCGCTATGCGCTGACGGCGATCAGAGGCGTCGGGGAACAGCTGATCGGGGCGATTGTACAGGAGAGAAGGGAACGCGGAACGTTTCAGAATCTCAAGGATTTTATCAGCCGGATGGCGGATAAGGATCTCAACCGCCGTGCCATTGAGAACTTTATCAAGGCGGGCGCGCTCGACAGTCTCGGCGGAACCCGAAAACAGTTTATGAGCGTTTATGTCCGGATACAGGATCAGATCGTAAAGGATAGGAAGAATCATCTCGCGGGACAGATTTCCCTGTTCGACATTGCAGACGACTCGCAGAAGGAAGCATTCGAGATCAGGATGCCGGATGTCGGGGAATACACGGAGGAGATGAAGCTTGCCTTTGAGAAAGAAGTGCTCGGGGTATATTTAAGCGGACATCCGCTGGAAGGGTATCAGGAGCTTTTACAGAAATATGCGACAAATATGACGACGGACTTTCTGCTTGAGGAGGAAACGCAGACCGTGCGCGTCCGGGATCGCGCGAAGGCTGTTGTCGGCGGTATGATCGCCAATAAGACGATCCGTTATACAAAAACGAATCAGATCATGGCAATCCTTGAGCTGGAGGATCTTGTCGGGACGATAGAGGTTCTTGTTTTTGGCGGCGAGTATGAAAAATACGGCGCTCTTTTACAGGAGGATGCCAAGATCTTTGTGAAAGGATATGCGAAGCAGGACGAGGAAAAGGATGCGAAGCTGATCTGTGAGCAGATTGTCGGCTTTGAGGAGGCGGCTGCGGCGAAGGAGAATCCTTTTTGGGGAAACACATACGGCGGAAGAGGATCCCGCTCCTACGGGACAGACCGGAACCGGGAAAGCGGAGGATACGGGAAGAATGGCGGTGTCCGGAAGTCGGAAACGGCAGGAACCGGGGCGGACGTTTCCGGTAAAAAAGCCACAGAGATACCGGACGGGGTCTGGATTCAGTTTCCGGATGCGGAGAGCTATCTTGCGCGGGAGAAAGAGCTTTTGGAGAGTATCAGAGACTCGGACGGGCAGGATGATGTCGTCATCTTTATCCGACAGCCGAGGGGGATCCGTGTTCTGCCGCCTGACCGGCGTGTCAATGCGGATGCGGAGCTGATCGGAAAGCTGGAGATGCTTTTCGGCAGGGAAAATGTGAAGCTCAGAAAAACCTGTTAAAATTCTAACAAAAACCTATTGAAAAGCGCACGCAAAAGCGGTACAATAAAGAATCGGATAAGAGAAGAATACAGGCAGAGAATCGTGATAGGGATATCAGCAGGAGGTAAGATTATGGCAAACGAGATAAAAACAATCGCAGTGCTGACGAGCGGAGGAGACGCACCGGGCATGAATGCGGCAATCCGTGCGGTTACAAGAACGGCGCTGTCCAGAGGATTGAAGGTAAAGGGTATCAAGAGAGGCTATAACGGTCTGCTGAATGAGGAAATTATAGATATGGAGGCGCGGAACGTCTCCGATATTCTTCAGCGCGGCGGTACGGTGCTCGGTACGGCGAGATGTCTGGAGTTTAAAAAGGCAGAGTATCAGAAGAAGGGTGCGGAAATCTGTAGGAAGCACGGGATCGACGGCATTGTCGTAATCGGCGGTGACGGCTCCTACCGCGGCGCGCAGGCGCTGTCCAGACTCGGGATCAATACGGTCGGACTTCCCGGAACGATCGACCTTGACATTGCATGTACGGAGTATACGATCGGTTTTGATACGGCAGTCAATACGGCGATGGAGGCAATTGATAAGGTAAAGGATACCTCTTCCTCGCATGAGCGGTGCAGTATCATTGAGGTTATGGGAAGAAATGCCGGATACATCGCGCTCTGGTGCGGTATCGCAAACGGTGCGGAGGATGTGCTGATTCCGGAAAAGTACGATTATAACGAGCAGGAGATCATCAACCATATCATCGAGAGCCGGAAGAAGGGAAAGACGCATCATATCATCATCAACGCGGAGGGCATCGGACATTCTACTTCCATGGCGAAGCGGATCGAGGCGGCTACCGGAATTGAGACGCGGGCGACCATCCTCGGCTATATGCAGCGCGGCGGCAACCCGACGGCGATGGACCGTTATTATGCGTCCATCATGGGAGCTTATGCGGTTGATATCATGCTGCAGGGAAAGACGAACAGGGTTGTCGGCTACAAGCACGGCGAATTTGTGGATTTTGATATTGAAGACGCATTACAGATGGAGAAGGGCATTGACAATTACCAGTATGAGGTTGCGCAGCTTCTGACCATCTGATATATGCTGCCTGAAGCAGACGGGTAACGGTTTTGTCCTGACGCGCAGCGTTTCACGGCGGAATCAACGTAAAAATAACGGCTGTCCTTTTATGGGACAGCCGTTTCGGATATATGGGAGGAATTATGATCAGCAGCAGTTCTAATGGAAGAGTCAGGCAGATCATACAGTGGCAGACGAAGGCAAAGGAGCGGAAAAGCGCGGGGGTCTTTCTGACGGAGGGGTTTAAGATGTTCGCCGAGGCGCCGGAGGAGAGACTTTGCGAGGTCTATCTCTCGCAGGAAGCTGTCGGGCACGTTATGGCAGATGCGGCGTGTGCGGCGAAGCTGGAGCGCGTCGGATATGAAATCGTAACAGATGAAATTTTTCGGAAAATGTCTGACACGAAGACGCCGCAGGGCGTTCTCTGTGTCGTGGAACAGCCGGTGTATACGCCGGAGGAGCTGCTGCATGCCCCTGCGCCGCTGCTGATGGTATTGGAGAATCTACAGGATCCCGGGAATCTGGGAACTATCATCAGAACCGGGGAAGGCGCAGGAATAACGGGCGTTATTATGAGCCGCGATACGGTGGACATCTTTAATCCGAAGACGATCCGGGCAACGATGGGGTCAGTTTTTAGGGTTCCCTTCTTATATGTAGAAACACTGACGGAAACGATGAAAAAACTGAAGGAAAGCGGAATCCATACCTATGCGGCGCATCTCGACGGAGAGCGGTATTATGACAGCTTTTCGTTCCGGGAGCCGACCGCGTTTCTGATCGGCAATGAGGGAAACGGGTTAAGCCGTGAACTGGCGCAGTCGGCGGATGCCTATCTGAAAATTCCCATGGAGGGCAGGGTGGAATCGCTGAATGCGGCGATCGCCTCGTCGCTGCTGATGTATGAGGCGCACAGGCAGAGAGCGCTGTAGAGAAATCATTTTTGAGGGAAACTTTATCATCTGCAAAAATGAGTTGCGCAGAATGCACAACGTCACTTTTTAAACTCAATAAAGGAGGACTGTGTTATGAAGATCGGTTTTATCGGACTGGGAAACATGGCGTCGGCAATCATCGGCGGGATGCTGGAGAAAGGACTTGTCGCACCGGAAGACATTGTCGGCGCGGATAAGATGGCGGCAGCCGTCGGAAAAGCGGCAGAAAAATTTAAAATAACAACCGTTACGGACAATGCAGCCGTTGCCGGAACGGCGGATGTGCTCTTTCTCGCCGTGAAGCCGCAGTTTCTGACGGAGGTGATCAGACAGATCAGTCCCGCCGTCAGACCGGAAACTCTTGTTGTCAGTATCGCGGCGGGAAAAACGCTCGGCTATCTGAAGGAGACCTTCGGCAGAGAGGATGTAAAGCTGATCCGCTGTATGCCCAATACCCCGGCGCTGGTGCTGGAGGGGTGTACGGGAATCTGCGCGGGAGAAGGCGTTACGGAAGAAGAGCTTGCAAGGGTCGTTTCCCTGATGGAGGCGTTTGGAAAGGCGAGCGTCGTTCCGGAGAGCCTTATGGATGTCGTTGTCGGAATCAGCGGCAGCTCTCCCGCCTATGTTTTTCTGTTTATCGAAGCGATGGCAGATGCGGCAGTTGCGGCGGGAATGCCCAGAAAACAGGCGTATACGTTTGCGTCTCAGGCGGTTCTCGGGAGTGCGAAGATGGTACTGGAAACGGGAATGCACCCCGGGGAGCTGAAGGATATGGTCTGCTCGCCCGGCGGTACAACGATCGAAGCCGTTAAGGTGCTTGAGGAAAAGGGCTTCCGCGGAACGGTGATGGACGCGGTGGAAAGCTGTATTGAAAAATCAAGATCCATGTAATTTTTCAGGGCACACCGTTTATGCGAGGTGGAAAACGTTCCGGAGTGTCTCGTCACTGAGCAGTATTTCCTTCGCAAGCGTGCGATACTGCTCTTCATGCAGATAGGTATGACGGAACGGTTTGATCGAAGGGGCAAGGTCAATTGCCTGTAGGTAATCTTCCGCGTTTAAGGACAGGGTGGAGACATAATCCCAGAAGCCTGTCTGCGTGAAGACGGTATGAATCCGCTGATATCTGTGATCCTGTACGCGGCTCATGAGATAGGTGGCGATGCCGACCTGGATGCCGTGGAGCTGCGGCGTCTCGAGCAGTTTATCCAGCGCGTGAGAAATCAGATGCTCGCTGCCGCTGGTCGGCGCACTGCTTCCGGCGATCTCGTTGGCGATGCCGCTCATAGCGAGGGAGTCCAGAAGCTCTCTTAAAAAGAGCGGATCATGAATGGAGGAAAAGGGCGTGCGGACAAAGCTGTTCACCGCCTTTTTTGCGATCATTACCGCGAAATCGTTCAGTCGGGAAGCACCGTGTGCCGCCTCAAACTGCCAGTCGTAGACCGCCGTGATCTTGGAAACCATGTCGCCGATGCCCGAGTAGAGGAATTTTTCGGGCGCACTTTTTATGACATCCGTGTCAACAATGATGCCGTAGGCGAGACGCGCGGGAACGGAATTGCGTCTTCCGTTGACGATCAGGGATGCGCTGGCGCTGGAGAAGCCGTCGCTGGAAGAGGAGGTCGGAACGCTGATAAAGGGAAGGTTTCTGAGAAATCCCATATATTTTGCCGCGTCGATGACCTTGCCGCCGCCGAGACCGATGACAGCCTGCGCAGAGTTTGGAAGCGCGAAGGCGATACGGATGATATCATCAATGTTTACCGTATCCAGCTCGCAGTATTCGAGTACCTCTACACCGGCGTCATGCAGGGAGGAGAGCACCCTTTCTCCGAACATGTCGATCAGCCCGTTGCCGAAATACAGGACTACCTTCCCGATATTGTTTCTTTGTAAATAACTGCCGATTTTTTCCAGAGCGCCCGCCTCAATCTTGAGCAGGGTCGGAATGGCGATCTGACTGCTGTTTAACTTTGCCATTGTAACCTCCATGTCTGTAGTATCAATGATTTTCTCCCATTATAGACAGGGAACGGCGTTTTGTCAAAACACTTCAAAACTGTTTCCGGCGGGAGACAGGGGCGTGGCTTGACAAATTTTTTAATGTCTGCTATGATAGCCTCCGTAATAAAGTTAATAACTTTGTAATAAATTTATTAAGGGATGTAATACTCTTAATAAAATCATACGGAGGAAAGGAAATGAAGATAGGAAAAAGGCTGTCTGCGGCGCTGACGGGAGTGGTATGTATCCTGTTTCTGGCATTGCACGCGGACATGACCGTTTCGGCAGCGGAGAATGAAGCGCTCTCAGATCTGCGGGGAGGCGTGGCAGCCCTCCTGAACCCGGGCGTTACAAATTCCGCGGAGATCGTGGATGCCACGGCGAGGGAGCTGAATCTTACGCTTGGCGAAAAGGAAGAGAGCGCAACGAATCTCGTGATGGCAAACGTAAAGAATGCCCTGAACGTGCGGGCGGATGCTGACGAGACGGCAGACAGGGTCGGAAAGCTTTATAAGGACTGCGGCGGTACGATCCTCGACAGAAGGGACGGCTGGACAAAGCTGCAGTCCGGAAACATTATCGGCTGGGCGTCGGATGAGTATCTGCTGTTCGGAGAGGATGCGCTGACGCTGGCGAATGACGTGGGAAAGATGATCGCAACGGTAGATACGGAGACGCTGCGTGTCAGAAAGGAGCCCGGAGCGGAGGCGGAGGTTTACGGTCTGCTTCCCAAGGGAGAAATCGTGGAGGTCATTACGGAGGATGACGGAAGCGGCTGGGTCTGCATTGATTACGACGGAGAGGACGGTTATGTTTCCTCGGAATATGTCGTGCTGGATTTTCTGATCGACGCCGGAGAGACGATGGAAGAGATCAAGGCACGCGAGGAAGCGGAGAAGGAAGCGAAGCGTCATGTGAATTACGGCGCGTATACGACGGATGCCGATACTACCCTGCTGCTGGCGGCGCTGATCCAGTGCGAGGCGGGCGGCGAGCCTTATGAAGGACAGGTGGCGGTCGGTGCGGTTGTCATGAACCGTGTCAGAAGCGGCGCTTATCCGGACAGTATCCATGGCGTTATTTATGCTTCCGGACAGTTTACGCCCGCGATGAGCGGTAAGGTAAACCGTGTCTACGAGTCGGGAAAGATCAAGGAGAGCTGTATCCGCGCTGCGGAGGAGGCGATTTCCGGAGTTTCCAATGTCGGAGACCGGACACATTTCCGTCGTGCCAACGGCAGGGAGGGAATTGTCATCGGAAATCATGTGTTCTACTAAAAGAAGACCGGAAGAGGTCGGCGCTGCCGTGAGCAAACGGCAGCGCTTTTTGCACGATGGCGGGGGATACCGTGCAAAAGAGGGGATTGCCCGCAGGGCGAAAATATGGTATTCTGTCTGTGTACAAAAAGTTCAGGGGAGGAGAAAATGAGCGAGATCATGATTTTCTGGCTGGTATTTCTGATTGCCGCAATCGTCATTGAGCTGCTGACGCTGGGACTGACGACGATATGGTTTGCGGGCGGCGCGCTTGTCGCGATTTTTGCTGCGCTGCTGCATGCGCCGGTCTGGCTGCAGATCGTTCTGTTTTTTGCGGTTTCGCTGCTTCTGCTGTTCTTCACAAGACCGGTCGCGGTGAAGTATTTTAACAAAGACCGTATCAGGACGAATGCGGAGAGCATTGTCGGAAGACAGGCGATCGTCACGTCGGAGATTGATAATCTGCAGGGAATCGGTCAGGTTACGGTCGGCGGGCAGGAATGGACTGCGAGGAGCAGTGACGACAGACAGCGTCTTGTCGCGGGAAGCGTGGTAGAGGTTGTCGCGATCAACGGTGTCAAGCTGATTGTCAGACCGGATGCCCGGATGCAGGACAGGGGACCGGTACAGCCGACGGTTCCGGAGCCGATGAGCGTTTCACAGATGGAAGAGATGGAATCCCGGGAGCTGTAGCAGGAGCGGAGACGGTTCGGGGAAGGAACCGCCGAAGAAGCAGGGATGACATAAAAATTTAAGCGTACTGTGGGATACAGTACAGAAAGAGGTTACTATGTTGCTGGCTGTTATTGTACTTGTCATTTTGCTGTTGGGTATTCTTGCCTCCTGCCTGAAGATCGTTCCGCAGGCACAGGCATATGTTGTGGAGCGTCTGGGCGCTTATCAGGGCACATGGTCCGTCGGATTTCATGTAAAAATGCCTTTTCTGGATAAGGTTGCAAGACGCGTAAACTTAAAGGAGCAGGTTGCGGATTTCCCGCCTCAGCCGGTTATTACGAAGGATAACGTTACCATGCGGATCGATACCGTCGTATTCTATCAGATCACGGATCCGAAGCTGTTTACCTACGGCGTGGAGAATCCGATGATGGCGCTGGAAAATCTGTCGGCGACCACGCTCCGTAATATCATCGGTGAGCTGGAGCTGGATCAGACGCTCACCAGCCGTGACACGATCAATACAAAGATGCGTTCCGCGCTGGACATTGCAACGGATCCCTGGGGAATCAAGGTAAACCGTGTAGAGTTAAAGAATATCATTCCTCCCGCTGAGATCCAGAACGCGATGGAGAAGCAGATGAAGGCAGAGCGTGAGAAGCGTGAGGCTGTCACAAGAGCGGAAGGTGAAAAACAGGCAAAGATTCTGGTTGCGACGGGTGAAAAGGAATCCGCGATCCTGCGCGCGGAGGCGGAAAAGCAGTCCGCAATCCTTCGTGCAGAGGCACAGAAGGAGAAGATGATCCGCGAGGCGGAAGGTGAAGCAGAGGCGATCCTTAAGGTACAGCAGGCGAACGCCGACGGTATCAGAATGTTAAAGGAAGCGGGAGCGGACGAGGCCGTCTTAAAGATGAAGAGCCTGGAAGCGTTTGAAAAGGTTGCCGACGGTAAGGCAAACACGATCCTTCTTCCCGCTGAGCTGCAGGGAATTGCAAGCCTTGCAACCGTATGGAAGGAAACAGCGAAGAATTAATATGCTCTGCCCGAAAGGCAGACCGTGAAAAAGACCGGATTCCCTTGTGGAAGCCGGTTTTTTGTGCTATACTGTTGTTTCAAAAAAGAGCGGTGCGTCTGCCGTATCGCGTTGGAAAGGCGGGTATGTGATGAATTTAAAGGGACGGGATTTTTTAAAGCTGTTGGATTTCACACCGGAGGAGATTTTATATCTGCTGGATCTGGCGGCAGAGTTAAAGGAGAAAAAGAAAAAGGGGATTCCCGTGGACGTGCTCCGCGGAAGGAACGTTGCGCTGATCTTTGAAAAGACGAGCACAAGAACCCGCTGTGCGTTTGAGGTTGCCGCACATGATCTGGGTATGGGAACGACGTATCTCGATCCGACGGGGTCGCAGATCGGCAAGAAGGAGAGCATTGCCGACACGGCGAGAGTGCTTGCCGGAATGTATGAGGGCATTGAATACCGCGGCTTCGGACAGGATATTGTCGAGGAGCTTGCAAAATACGCAAAGGTTCCCGTCTGGAACGGACTGACAAACGAATTTCATCCCACGCAGATGCTTGCCGACCTTTTGACGATTCGTGAGCATTTCGGGTATCTTACGGGGATCCGGCTGACTTATATGGGTGATGCGCGTTATAACATGGGAAATTCCCTGATGGTTGCCTGTGCGAAGATGGGGATGCACTTTACCGCCTGTACGACGGCAAAGTATTTTCCGGACAGCGCCCTTGTCGCGCAGTGTGAGGAAATCGCGGCGCAGACGGGCGGCAGTATTACCCTGACGGAGGATGTAAAGAAAGGAACGGCAGGGGCGGATGTTGTCTATACGGATGTCTGGGTTTCCATGGGAGAGCCGGATGAGGTCTGGACGGAGCGGATCCGCGAGCTGTCTCCCTATCAGGTCAATAAAGCGGCGATGGAGAATGCGGGCGAAAAGGCGGTCTTTATGCACTGTCTGCCGGCGTTCCATGATCTGAAGACGAAGATCGGCGCACAGATGGGCGAACGGTTCGGCATCACGGAGATGGAAGTGACGGACGAGGTCTTTGAGTCAGAGCAGTCCCTTGTCTTTGAAGAGGCGGAAAACAGGATGCATACGATCAAGGCAGTCATGTATGCGACGCTGGTATAAGGGCAGGAGAAACGGGGCAGCCGTAAGCGCGGGAAAGTGTGAGGCTGTCAGGACATGAGAAGTGCGGGGCAGCCGTAAGGGCAGGAAAACGTGAGGCTGTCGGGGCAGGAAAAGCAGGGCAGCCGTAAGCGCAGGAAAATGTGAGACTGTCAGTGCAGGGCAGAAGCACCGGATTAGGAAAGCAGGAGAAGATGC
>CAZVWN010000009.1:2324-6651 GCA_964631065.1 uncultured Acetatifactor sp. | reverse complement strand
TAGGAAAGCAGGAGAAGATGCGGGAAGAGAAGCGGACAGAACAGGAAAACGGATGTGCGGAGGCTGCGGCAGACGCTTACGGGAGACAGCTCACAGGATACTGTCAGGATACCGTCTGGGCGGGAAAACCCTTGCAGTTTTATCGGACGCTGGACTCCACAAATGTCCGCGCGGCAGAAGAAGCGGAGAACGGCGCAGGGCAGGGTACGCTGATCGTGGCGGACAGACAGACGGCGGGGCGCGGCAGACGCGGCAGAACGTGGGAGAGTCCGGCGGGCGTAAATCTGTATTTCTCGCTGATCTTAAGACCGGAGTATGCGCCGGAGCAGGCATCCATGGTAACGCTCGTCATGGCGCTTGCCGTCGCGGAGGGAATCCGTGAAGCGTATGGAACGGAAGCGGGGATCAAGTGGCCGAATGACATTGTGATGGGCGGAAAGAAGGTCTGCGGAATCCTGACAGAGATGCGCGCGGAAAAAAACGGAATCCGGCATGTCATTATCGGAACCGGGGTCAACATCGGACGGCAGGAGTTTGCGCCGGAGCTTGCAGACAGGGCGACGGATCTTGAGACGGCGTGCGCGGCGCGTGTACCGAGAGCGGCGCTGCTCTCCTGTATCCTGCGCGCTTTTGAAAAGAAGTATGCAGACTTTGAAGCGGCGGGCGATCTGCGCGGACTGCTGGCAGAGTATGACAGACTCTGCGTAAACCGGGGCAGGGAAGTGCGTGTGCTTGATCCGCAGGGAGAATTTTTAGGGAACGCGCAGGGAATCAGCAGGACGGGAGAGCTTCTCGTCGCGACGGCGGACGGAGAAATGCGGCGGGTGTATGCGGGCGAGGTATCCGTCAGGGGAATTTACGGGTATACTTAGTATATCAGATCATAGGTTCCGGGCTATATGACGCAGAATGGAGACGGCAGAATGGAAGGGAAAAAGACGGTGCTCTGCGGAGCAAACGCGTATGAAAAGAAATATTATTTTAATGAGCAGTTTAACGGGATTCCGGAATCCATTAAGGAAGAGCTTCACATTATCTGCGTCCTGTTTACGGAAGAGGTGGGCGGTGTCTTTACGATCGGCTTTGAAGAGGACGGGAATGTCATTCTGGAGACGGAAACCGAAGAGGAGGACATTTATTACGACGAGATCGGGAGCGGACTGCTGATCAGGGAGATCCGCAGAAACCGTCAGGAGCTGTTTGAATCGCTGCGCCTGTATTATAAGGTCTTTATCCTGAAGGAGGATGTCTCGGAGCTGCTCGGAGAGGAAGCGTAGACGGCGGGAAGGTCTGCCCGCAGTTTTTTCGGCTGCGTCTTAGGAATGGAGGAAGAGATGATTCTTGTAATTGATGTGGGAAATACGAATATGACGCTCGGGGTCTACGACGGGCAGGAGCTGAAATCCACGTTCCGCATGACGACAAAACAGCCGAGAACCTCGGATGAGTACGGCGTTTTTATCACGCAGCTTCTGCGCAACAAGGGGATCGAAGCGTCTGCGCTGGACGGATCCATCATTGCCAGTGTTGTCCCGGATGTCATGCATTCCTTAAACGGCGCGCTGGTCAGATATACGGATACGCGACCGCTTAATGTCGGTCCGGGGATCAAAACGGGAATCCGTATCATCACGGAGGATCCGAGAGCCATCGGCGCGGACCGTATCGTCGATGCGGTGGCGGCGTATGAAAAGTACGGCGGTCCGGTGCTGGTCATTGACTTCGGCACGGCGACGACCTATGACCTGATCACACAGCGGGGCGAATTTTCTGCGGGAATCACGGCTCCCGGCATCCGTATCAGCTCGGAGGCGCTCTGGCGGCAGACGGCGAAGCTGCCGAATATTGAGATCAGAAAGCCGAAGTCCATTCTTGCGCAGGAGACGATCACAAGTATGCAGGCGGGACTGGTCTACGGGCAGATCGGTCAGACGGAGTATATCGTCCGCAAGGTGAAAGAGGAGAGCGGCATCCGTGAGCTTAAGGTGGTTGCGACGGGCGGACTTGGCAGACTGATCGCGGACGAGACGGACGCAATTGATATCTATGACAGCTGCCTGACACTGGATGGACTGCGCATTATTTACGAAAAAAACGTGACGAACCATACGACGAAGTAGCCGCATGTGCGAAAGGAATGCCGCCGCGCAGCGGGTTCGCGGATCCGGCAGGGTTGTCATGGGAAAATAGGAAGAACGGCAGGAAGTATTGTGAAGAAATTGAAAATCGGAGATGTGACGCCGGCGAATCCGGTCATCCTTGCGCCGATGGCGGGCGTGACGGATTTACCGTTCCGGCTGCTCTGCCATGAAATGGGAGCCGGGCTGGTCTGTATGGAGATGGTCAGCGCCAAGGCGATTTATTATCATAACAAAAATACGGAGGCGCTTCTTACGGTTCATCCGGACGAGCATCCTGCCTCTTTGCAGCTTTTCGGCTCGGATCCGGAGATTATTGCCAGGATGGCGGCGGAGATTGCGGACAGACCGTTTTCCATACTGGATTTTAATATGGGCTGTCCGGTGCCGAAGGTCGTCGGCAACGGCGAGGGATCAGCGCTGATGAAGAATCCGAAGCTTGCGGAGGAAATACTGACGGCGCTTGTAAAGGCTGTCGATAAGCCCGTAACGGTTAAGATCCGGAAGGGCTTTGATGACGAACATGTAAATGCCGTGGAGATCGCGAAGATCGCGGAGAGCTGCGGCGTCGCTGCGATTGCCGTCCACGGCAGGACGCGCGCCCAGTATTACAGCGGAAAGGCAGACTGGGATATCATCCGTCAGGTAAAGGAAGCGGTAAAGATCCCGGTCATCGGAAACGGTGATGTTGACAGTCCGGAAGCGGCGAAAGCGATGCTGGAGCAGACCGGCTGCGACGGCGTCATGATCGGGCGCGCGGCACAGGGAAATCCGTGGATCTTCCGTGAGATCGTGCGGTATCTGGAGGATGGAACCATTCTGCCGAAGCCGGACAATGCGGAAAAAAAGCAGATCATTCTCCGCCATGCGGCGCTGCAGCTGGAATGCAAGGGCGAGTATACGGCGGTCAGGGAGATGCGTAAGCATCTTGCATGGTATACCACCGGGATGCCGCATTCCGCCCGTTTTCGCGGGATGATCAATTCCATGGAGACGATGGAGGAGCTGCTTGCCGGTGTGGAAGAGATTTTTGCGTAAGAGGTGTCACAAAAACAGGTAACGCTTTTTGTGCGCTGCCTCCTAAAAGGCGGCTGTTTCGCATCCGCACTGCCTGCGGGCATAAGCCTTACTTCTGCTGCATAGATTTAGAGCATGGACACCATCATTTATCTGTGCAGGAAAAAGAATGCGGAAGAAAAAGAGATCCGGATGATGTATCAGGACGATTATCTGTTTGTCAGGGCGGCGGTTACGGCGACGGCGGATTCCTGGTTTGGAAGAAGGATCCCGGAGAAGCCTACAGCACCTGAGACAGAGACGGCAGAGCAGGGCGGAAAGCCTGAACCGTGCGCAGAAAACAGTGTATGCGGGGAGAATGGTGTGTGTTATCCCGCAGAGGCTGCGGATGCGGACAACGCGGTAGGGCACAGGCATGCGCTGCGCGAGCGCCCGGCGCGGAGACGGGAACGCAGGAGGCGCTGCGCGGAACAGACCGGACAGAGACGGAAATACTGTAAGCAGCTTCTGGAATATGAAATACGGACGGAAGCCTTTTTTGACAGTATGGCGGCTTATGTTGACGCGATCCTGCGAAGAACAGAGGCGGCAGGAGGCGGAGACGGACGGTATTGCGTCTATGAACCGTCCGTTGCTTTTTTAAAGGATGCGGAGCGTGGAACGGGGGCTTTCTGGAATAGGCTATGGAATATCCCGGAGTTTTGGCAGTATACGGATTATCGCTGGACCGCGCCGCTGCTTTCTAAGGCGGACGGAAGGTTTTCGGATTATATTGTGCTGGGATGTGCCGATTGTGTGTTTGAGCTGTTTGCGGACATTGCCTGTCGCATGAAGCGCCTGACGTGGTATCTGCTGAAAAAGGATTTCACGGAGGAGCTGCAGGAAAAAATAAAAGACTTTTATGAAGACTACGGACTGGCGGTCACGGTCTGCCCGCTGGAATCGGCGAAGGATTTTCGCAGACTGCGCCTTTCGCCGCCGGTGCCGGTCTGTGTTTTAGACTTCTGTAAAGAGGAAAAGCTTTTTGCGGGGGAGCTCAAGGGGGGAAGCCTTTGGCTGGATTTTACGGCTGCTGTCGGGAAAGAATCGCATATCACGCGCCGGTCGTCCGGCGTTGTCTATGAATCCATGCGGAGAGTCTGGGGCAGAATGGAAAAGAGAAACAGAAGGTA
>CAZVWN010000009.1:0-2224 GCA_964631065.1 uncultured Acetatifactor sp. | reverse complement strand
GGAAAGCGGGAATTCCTTGACAGTATGGGCAAAAGTGGTTATAATACCCTCGAAATATAAGCTCCGAAGAGAGCTATTGCAAATAGAAAGGGTGCGCAAAATGCAGGAAAAGAAAAATATCTTAACGTATGAGGGACTTAGAAAATATGAGGACGAGCTGCACGAACTGAAGGTTGTCAAGCGGCAGGAGGTTGCCCAGAAGATCAAGGAAGCAAGAGAACAGGGAGACCTCTCCGAGAATGCGGAATATGATGCGGCAAAGGACGAACAGAGAGATATCGAGGCGAGGATCGAGGAGCTGGAGAAGATCCTGAAAAACGCTGAGGTTGTCGTTGAGGATGAGGTCGATCTCGACAAGATCAATATCGGCTGTAAGGTAAGACTTCTGGACATTGAGTACAGCGAGGAGCTGGAATACAAAATCGTAGGCTCTACGGAGGCAAACAGCCTGAAGGGGAAAATTTCCAACGAAAGTCCCGTGGGAAAAGCCCTGATCGGATGTAAGATCGGTGACACCGTAGAGGTTGAGACGGCGGCAGGAACGTTTGCCTATAAGGTGCTTGAGATCCAGAGAAGCAATTGAGCAGATACAATAGAAGGCATGCAGACATCAGTCTGACGGCGGATCGCGGCGGGCGCTGAAGAGTGAGAAGTGCCGGGCTGCCGGGAATGCGTTAGGAGAGAAATAGGACATGGCAGAATCACAGAACACAAATACGCAGGATCTGAACCAGCTTCTGCAGGTAAGGCGGGATAAGCTTACCAATCTGCAGACGGCGGGAAGGGATCCCTTTCAGATCACAAAATATGATGTGACACATCACACACAGGAAGCAAGAGATCAGTATAATGCCCATGAGGAAAAGCTGCTGGCAGACAGAACGGCGCCGGATGTGGACGGGCTGGACGAAGCGGCGGCAAGAGAAGTGATCAATGCGGACTATGATGAGAGAAGGGCGATCATGGACGCTGACCCGATCAGGGTATCCCTTGCCGGACGTATGATGTTTAAGCGCGTTATGGGGAAGGCTTCCTTCTGTAATATACAGGATCTGAAAGGCAGGATTCAGGTCTATGTGGCGCGGGATGCGATCGGCGAGGAGTCGTATGCTGATTTTAAGAAGGCGGACATCGGCGATATTTATGGAGTCAGGGGGTATGTCTTCCGGACAAAGACCGGAGAGATTTCCATTCACGCGGAGGAGATGACCCTGTTAAGCAAGAGCCTTCAGATCCTTCCCGAGAAGTTCCACGGACTGACGGATACGGATACCCGTTACCGCCAGAGATATGTCGATCTGATCATGAACGAGGAAGTAAAGGATACCTTTGTAAAGCGCTCGAAGATGATGAAGAGCATCCGTAATTTCCTGGACGGAAGAAGCTTTATGGAAGTGGAAACACCGATGCTTGTCTCCAATGCGGGCGGCGCTTCCGCGAGACCGTTTGAGACCCATTACAACGCGCTGGACGAGGACGTAAAGCTCCGCATTTCCCTGGAGCTGTATTTAAAGCGGCTGATCGTAGGCGGGATGGAACGGGTATACGAGATCGGACGCGTATTCCGCAATGAGGGTGTTGATACCAGACACAATCCGGAGTTTACGCTGATGGAGCTGTATCAGGCATATACCGATTATTACGGTATGATGGAGCTGACCGAGAGCATGTTTAAATATGTTGCGCAGGAGGTCTGCGGTACGACGACCATTACCTACGGACCGCATACCATCGATCTGGGTAAGCCGTTTGAGCGGCTGACCATGGTTGAGGCAGTAAAGAAGTATGCGGGTGTGGATTTTGATGAGATTCCCGATACGGCTGCCGCGAAGAAGCTCGCGGATGAAAGGCATGTGGAGTATGAAGCGCGCCACGAGAAGGGAGATATTTTAAATCTGTTCTTCGAGGAGTTTGTAGAAGAGCACTTAGTTCAGCCGACCTTCATCATGGATCATCCGGTGGAGATTTCACCGCTGACGAAGAGGAAGCCGGATAAGCCGGAGTATGTGGAGCGGTTTGAGCTGTTTATCAACGGCTGGGAAATGTGTAACGCGTATTCTGAGCTGAACGATCCCATCGACCAGAGAGAACGCTTCAAGGCGCAGGAAAAGGCTCTGGCAGCGGGAGATGAGGAAGCAAACACGACGGATGAAGATTTTATGAACGCACTGGAGATCGGCATGCCGCCCACGGGAGGAATCGGGTATGGACTGGACAGACTGTG
>CAZVWN010000008.1:3608-28586 GCA_964631065.1 uncultured Acetatifactor sp. | reverse complement strand
AATTCCAAAGAGTCTCACACACCGCACAGACACGGGTAATGTGAGACTCTCATCCGATAAAGCATAAAACCTTCCTACGTTAATCGTTCAGCACCGGCTACTTATTTTTCTTCTCAAAGTCCTCTATGTACTGCACGATCAGCCTTACGGTACCCTCTATACCGAGGACACTGCTGTTGATGCAGAGGTCGTAGCTGTCCGCACGTCCCCACTTTTTCGAGGAATAATAATTGTAATAGCTCTGCCTCTGCTTATCCTTCTTGACGATCATGTCCTTTGCCTTCTGCTCCGTCAGACTGTATTTCTCCATGATCCGCTTTACCTTTGTCTCTTCGTCTCCGAAGATAAAGAGGTTGACGACATTCTTATAATCCGTGAGCGCATAATCCGCGCATCTGCCGACGATCACGCACGGTCCCTCGTCCGCAATCTTCTTGATCGTGTCAAACTGTGCAAGGAACACCTTATGGCTGATCGGCATATCCACAAAGGACGAAGCGTTATACCCGAAAGAATAGGTATCCATGACAAGATTGTACAGGAAGGAATTTGTCGGACGCTCATCATGGTTCTGAATCATCTCCTCACAGAACCCGCTCTCCTTCGCCGCCCTGCTCAAAAGCTCCTTATCATAGCACTTGATTCCGAAATACTCCGCAACCTTTTCGCCGATCTCACGTCCTGCCGAACCGAACTGTCTTCCAATCGTAATCACAGTATTCATACACCCTACCCCGTTTCTTTCAAAAGTCTGAAATATTACGCTTCCAGCTGTCTATATTATATAACATTTAGCGGAATTGCACAAGTTTTTTGTGTTTATTTCAAAACTTTCAGCAAATGTGCAAAGTATTCCGGCAAAGGTGCCTCTGTTTCGATATATTCTCCCGTTGAGGGATGCCGGAAGCCTAAGATCTTTGCGTGTAAGGTCTGTCCCTGCAGCTTATAGGGCGATTTCCTGTCGGAGTAGACACTGTCGCCGAGCAGCGGATGCCCGATGTGCGCCATGTGTACGCGGATCTGGTGCGTGCGCCCCGTCTCCAGTACGCACTCAACATAGGTATATTCACGGAACCGTTTCAGCACGCGGTAATGCGTCACGGCAGCCTTCCCGTTCCGCTCGTTTACCGCCATTTTCTTCCGGTCTGTCGGATGTCTCCCGATCGGCAGACTGACCGTCCCCTCATCCTCCTTCAGCACACCGTGGCAGATGGCGACGTAGCGCCTCGTCAGGGAATGCTCCTTGAGCTGTTCTGCAATACAGCCGTGCGCCCTGTCATTTTTACAGACAATGACGGAGCCGGTCGTATCCATATCTATCCGATGGACAATGCCCGGACGCATACAGCCGTTGATGCCGGAAAGCTCACTTCCGCAGTGGTACAAGAGCGCGTTGACAAGCGTTCCGCTGTAATGTCCTGCCGCAGGATGAACAACCATCCCTTTTGGCTTATTGACAACAATGACATCCTGATCCTCGTAGAGAATATCCAGCGGAATATTCTCCGGCTCAATATCCGGCTCGACCGCCTCCGGCAGCTCAAATTCCAGCCGGTCCTCCTGTTTTACGCGGTAGCTTACTCTTACGGGAACGCCGTTTACCCGGACGTTGTTTTCCTTTATCAGCTTCTGGATATACGATCTCGACAGGGAATCGACCAGCACGGCAAGGCATTTGTCGATCCGCTCCCCGTCTTCCCGCTCCGTTATCTCAAAACAAAATCTGTCCATGTTATTTCATCTCACGGTATTTTTTCTGTTTAAAGCTCAAAAATTCCAGATCCTGCTCCTGAAACACAAACAGAAAGAGCAGAAACAGTACGATCACCGAAACCACAATATAACAGTCCGCAACATTAAAAATCGGGAAGTGGATCAGCACAAAGGAAATAAAATCAACCACATAATCAAAGCGGAAGCGGTCAATCATATTTCCGACGCCGCCCGCGATCACTGCCGAGAGCAGAATATGGACGACTCTGAATTTTTTTGCATCCGGCAGCTTAAAGAGGAAAAAGAAGATCACTGCCATAAACACCACCCCGACAAACAGGATGAAAAACTTCTGATTCTGAAGCATCCCGAAGGCAGACCCTCTGTTTTCCAGATAATTCAGCTCCAGTACGCCGTCGATCAGTACGAGCGCCGGCTGATCCTTCAGGTGCGCGATCGCAAGATATTTTGTCAGCTGATCCAGCGCCAGCAAAACTCCGGCAACGACTGCGTCAATGATAAACATGACCGCTCTCTTTTTCTTTGCCATTTTCTCCGCCTCCCTTATGCCTTCGCATCCTCATCGCTGAAATGGAGCTCTTTTATGGCGGCAAGGATTTCCTCATCCGTCACGCTGCTGTCCGTCACCGCCTTACCGATCTTTTTCAGCAGCACAAATTTTACCCTGCCCGCCTCCATCTTTTTATCCGATTTCGTGAGCCTTAAAACCTCCTCGGGATCAATTCCGTCAACGGAGATCGGGAGATAGAACGGAACGAACATATCCCGGATCTCATAATACTCCTCCATGGATAAAAGCTCCCGCTTCCATGAGATAAAAGCTGCCGCAACGGCACCGAGCGCAACACACTCCCCGTGAAGCAGTTCAAAATGCTTCGCCTTTTCAATCGCATGCCCGATCGTATGTCCGAAATTCAATAACGCCCTGTCTCCCTGCTCGGTCGGATCCTTCTCCACGACCAGCTTCTTTATCGTACAGCTGCGCATCAGCATCTCCTGCAATACTGCCCTGTCGCGTTCACAGATCTCATACATGTTTTCGATCAGCCATTCATAAAACGCGGCATCCTTAATCAGACCGTGCTTCATGATCTCGGCAAAGCCGGCATAAAACTGCCTGTCTTCCAGAGTTTCCAGTGTAGAAAGGTTCATATAGACAAGGCGCGGCATTTTAAACGCCCCGACCATATTCTTATACCCGTCAAAGTCCACGCCCGTCTTGCCGCCGATACTGCTGTCCGCCTGTGCGAGCAGCGTCGTCGGAAGCTGGATAAAATCAATTCCGCGCAGATAGGTCGCCGCAAGATACCCCGTCACGTCCCCCGTGACACCGCCGCCGAGCGCCAGCAGCATATCATGCCGGTCAAAGCCCTCCGAAATCAGAAATCGGTAGCCCTCGCGCACCGTATCCAGCGTCTTATTCTCCTCGCCGTTTGGAAAGACAAATTTGACCGCCCTTGCACAGCTTCCCTCCAGAAGAGAAAGTAACTGCGCGCCGTAAAGCTCATCCACCTTGGAATCCGTGACAATACAGAGCTTTCTGTTTTCACACTCCAACGCTTTCAGCTCCGGGAGCAGCTCCGCAAAGGAAGCCGCAAAAACAATATCATAGCAGGGCTTTTTCTGATAGAGAACAGGGATTCTTTCTGCCATAGGTTCTTACTCCTTTTTCTAACGTATACTGTCATACTCCTCACAAAAGAAAAGAGTCCCCGGGACGGACTCTTTAAAAGCTTAACGGTTTAACGGCATCTCAAAGGAACCGCCGTTGAATATATCCTGAAAATCTCCGGAAATGTCAACACTTGAGGGTGTGACGATAAAAATGTAATGGGAGATTTTCTGAAGATTTCCGGAAATTGCAAAACAGGAACCGCTTGTAAAATCAATGATCCGCTGCGCAATGTCCACATCCAGTCCGTCCAGATTCAGAACGACCGTCCGGTTGGCAAGCAGCGTTTCCGTAATCTCTCTCGCATCCTCCACGGATGTCGGCTTGATCACGCAAACCTCCATGCCGCTTCCGCCGGTGCTTCTTCTCGCAGACGGCTGCTTGATCGGCGTGATCTTGCTGACCGGAGCAGGCTTTCTGATCGCCCTCGGATCGATGTCTTCCTCTTCCTCTTTGCTTCTCTGCGCCTGTACCTTTCTGCGGGGAACGGCTTCCGGTTCCTCATCTTCTCCATCCAGATACTCGTCATCCAGATATTCGTCGTCCTCCTCGCCGTTCAGCTTCATAAAATTAACCAGCTTGTCAACTACACTCATTCTTTATTACCATGCCTTTCTGCATCCGTTCTCACACCGAATGATACTCTCTCTCTCCAAAGATACCCGTACCGACCCTTACGACGGTAGCGCCCTCTTCCACTGCCACGCCGTAATCCCCGGTCATTCCCATCGAAAGAACATTCATATAGACATTATCAATGTTTTTGCCGCTTATGTCAACAGCCAAATGCTTCAATTTCCTAAAATGCTCTCTGTTATCCTCCGGATTCTCCACATAGGGCGCGATCGTCATAAGTCCTTCTATTCTGATTCCCGGCAGCTTTGCGATCTCCCTGATGAGCGCCTCCGCGTCGTCCGGCTTTACGCCGAACTTACTGCTTTCCTCCGCTACATTCACCTCGATCAGGATCCTTACCGTCAGCTGTCGTTTTAACGCCTCCCTGCTGATCTCCTCCGCAAGCCGCAGGGAATCCACGCTGTGGATCATCCAAACCTTTCCGACAATGTACTTTACCTTGTTCCGTTGCAGATGTCCGATCATATGCCAGCGGATGTCCTCCGGCATCACGGGGATTTTTTCCTGCAGCTCCTGTACCTTATTTTCGCCGAAATCCCTCACGCCCGCCGCATAGGCTTCCCTTAGCATTTCCACGGGCTTTGTCTTGCTCACGGCGATCAGCGTGACCTCCTCTCTGTCCCGCTTCGCCCTTTCGCATGACGTCTTGATTTTTTCCTCTGTCAGTTTCAGATTTTCCCTGATCACCGCAAGATGCCTCCCGTTTTATTGATTGATAAACTGATCGTCGCTGACGGCATCCGCGTCCAGCACGATATAATCGTAGACATTCAGTCCGTATTTTGTATTTGACCTGACGATGGCGTATTCCTCATTCTGGTAAAGAATATTGATCTGCTTAAAGTCAGCGTAGCCCTTATTCATGTTATAAACGCCGATCAGGGTCGCCCGTCTGCTGACCGTATAGGTTTCCTGCCCGTCCTGCTTATAAAGGATATCTCCCGCATTCAGTATGGAGCTGTCCACATAATATTCCCCGGACTCACTGTCATAATTGTAAACCTCAAGCTCAAGAAGCTCTGCGGAAATCTCTCCGCTCTCCAGATAGGTCTGACGCATTACGCTGCTTGCGCCGCTGCTTCCTCCCGACGTGACAAAAGCCTCCGGAATCAGAAAGAACTCCTTCTGCACAATAGCCGAATTCGGAATCTTTAACCCCGTCTCATCCTCAAGGAGCAGCTCCACTTCCAGAAAACGGTCATTGACAAAGGTTATCATGGAATTGGTAAAGCTTAACTGCAGATAGGTATTTCCGTCCGCGTTGGAGAGAAGCTTCGCCTCCCCCCAGGATTCATACCGGTTCTTTAGGAATCTGACCCGGATATATCCCTCCTCCTGCAGCTTCGCGCCTGTTGCCGCATCCACGGGAATGACCAGAGACCAGATCTCACCGGTGGAAAGCTTATACGCCGGATCGTTCACAGCCATCAGGGAATTGCTTAACATCTGTTTCTTCTCGTATCCGGACTCTGCATCAGCGGCAAAAACAGCCTCCGTGACATCCTGCGGCTGAAGATCCTCATACCCGTCCGTCCAATACGAGACGATTCCCGTCGTCGGCGCATAGGAATAGCTGACGCTGATGCCGCCGTTTTCCGCCTCGCCGATGCTTTGCAGCATGTTGGTATTTGCAAGCTTTAATACCGTGTTTTTCAGCGAATATTTCATGTCGTAGGCGCTGCCGTAATATCTGCCGTCAAAGCCGTGTACGAAATCAATGATCTGGCTGCGGAACTCCGAAAGCTCGCGGTTGCTTAAGGTATTTTCTCCCATGCTCATCTCCTCAAGCTCCTGGCTCAGCCGTCCCGTCTCATCCACAATATAGACAAGCGCATTCTTTGCGACGCGCTCTCCTTCCCTCGCACAGTAATCGACATATCCTGCCGCCTGATTATATACGACCGTTTCATCCCGTATGATAATGCCGCGATAGATGCTGTCCGTTGTCAGGGAACCCTCCCTGACCTCATACCGCACGATATGACTCGTCCTAAAATACATGATGACGCAGACAACGACATAGACAAAGATCACACCGAAAATGATCATCCCGATATTCAGATTTAAGGGCTTTCTGTATTTTCTGATCTTCCTGTCTTTCTTTGCCATTTCCCGTCCGCCTCTATAGAAAAGCCTCGGAATCTACCGAGGCTTTTGTTACTGTCTTTCCGATAAACTGTCTCTTCCTACAGGGAAACGATCACCTTTTCCTTCATCCCCTCCGGAAGCTCGGATTCATCCATGGAAACGCTCAAAACAAAATCTACCTTAAAATCCTGACTGAGCTTTTCAAGCTTTCCTACCGCTGCCGTGATATCCTGTCCCTCCAGACAGGATATCTTCAGAAAGCTGTCAAAATACATCTGCTGAAGATCATGATCCTGCGAAATGATGCCGCATACAAAACCGATAAACTCACTGCTGTTATCAAAGCGAAACTGCGATACGTCGATGAGTCTTACCCTGTTGTTCAATTCATACATGTGCTTCGTGCTCTTATCCAGATAAACGATATTGCCCGAGATCTGCTTCACTTCATCGTTTACCTTATCCAGAAGCTGCTTTGTCTTGCCCTTGCCCTTGTTGCCTACGATCAACTGAACCATTGGAAACCCTCCTATAGTAACATTTATAGTAGTACCTTCTTCTTAAGTATCATTATAAAGGATACCCCTGCAAAACACAAGTCTAATTATGAATCTCCTCCAACAGATCCGTCATGTCCGCATACAGCCCGTCCGTTGACGGCTCTCCCATGACCACGGCAATATAAGGCGAGCCTCCCACGTCCCGCGCAAGAAGCATCAGACAGTGCCCGGCGGCAGATGTCGTTCCGGTCTTTCCGCCGATCACGGTGACGCCGGAAGGAGCGCCGTAAGCGGAATCCGACCGCAGAAAGAGATTCGTCGTCGATTTATCAAACGTCTTTTCCTTTCCGTCCTTATCATAATAGACCGTCTGATACCCCGTCATCTGGATGATCTCGTTAAAGGTCTCATATTTCAGCGCCTGATTAAAGATCAGATAGAGATCATATGCCGTCGTATAATGATTCGCGTCCGTCAGTCCGTGCGGATTTGCAAAATTCGTATTCGTCGCGCCGATCAGCTTTGCCTCCGCATTCATCATTTCGACAAAATGCTCCACTGAGCCGCCGACTCCCTCCGCGACCATCATTGCCACGTCATTTGCCGAATACAAAAGCAGAATCCGCAGCGCCTGATCCAGCGTCATCGTATCTCCCGCCTTTAAGCCGCACAGCTGCGCCCCCGATTCCGTAATGTTTACGGCGGAGGATGCCGTCAGCACCTGATCCGTGCTCCCGTACTTGAGCGCAACGAGCGCCGTCATCACCTTCGTCAGACTCGCCGGGTGAAGCACCTCGTTAGGGGATTTGGAAAAGACAACCTCCTGATCGTTGAGGGAAAAGAGCACTGCCGCCTTCGCCGCGGTCAGATCCGCATCCGTTCCGTCACAGACATCCCCCGTCACCACACAAAGCTCCGCCGCAAACGGAGCCGCCGTTTTCGGATCCAGCCCGGAAACCACACTAAAACTGCTGCTGTCTGCCCCCGCACTGTAGGGCAGCTCATAAGAAAGCCCGCCGCAGCCCGTCAGCAGAACGGACAGCATACAGACTGCGGCTGCCATGCGTTTTCTATTTGTACATCTCACGCCACTCTAAATCTCCTCTGTCAAGGGACTTGATCAACAGTTCCGCACTGGCAAGATTCGTAGCCAGCGGTATATTATGTACATCACACAGCCTCGCCACATTGCTCACATCCGGCTCATGCATCTTCGGTGCCAGCGGATCCCGCAGGAAAATGACAAGATCGATCTGATTGTGCTCGATCTGCGCCCCGATCTGCTGTTCCCCGCCGAGATGCCCCGCAAGATATTTATGGATATTCAGATTGGTAACTTCCTCGATCAGACGTCCGGTCGTCCCGGTCGCATACAATTCATTTTTGCTTAAGATTCCTCTGTAGGCAATACAGAAATTCTGCATCAGCTTTTTCTTGGAATCATGCGCAATCAACGCAATATTCATCCCACAAACCCCTCTCTACTTTGTTTTTTTAGCCTGAAGCCGCACATTCAATACAAACCCCATCCCCATGAAAAGACTCATCAGCGAAGTGAGCCCATAGCTTACGAACGGAAGCGGAAGTCCCGTATTCGGCAGGATAAAGGTCGCCACGCCGATATTGATAAAGCCCTGGAACGCAACCAGACCGCCTACCCCCGCCGCAATGATCGTTCCCGCAAGATCCTTTGCATGCCTTGCCACGGAAACACATTCCAGCGAAATACCGAACATCAGGGCGATGACGAGCACGCTTCCCTTAAACCCGAACTCCTCACCGATCACCGCAAAAATAAAATCCGTCTGTGCCTCTGAAATGAAATTTCCGTTCTTGACGGAGGTAATCTCATTGTTGCGGTAGCCCTTCCCGTCCAGCTGCCCGGACGCGATCGCCGTGACGGAGTTTAACTGCTGATAAGCAAGCGTGTCCTTATATTCCTCCGGATTCACAAACGCCATGATACGGTTGAGCTGAAATCCCTCCAGCAGATCGATGCTGCTGTCCGGCTGCAGCATGAGCGATACCAGAAGCGCAACCGCCGGAACCGCAACGGCAAGCGCCCCCGCCACCAGCTTCCAGCTGATCCCTCCCGCAAACATGATCACACAGAAGATGGCGATCACCACAATACTCGTGGAGAGATCCGGCTGCCTGTAGATCAGATACCACGGCACGGCGACAAGCACGACGCAGCTGCAGATGATCCTGACCGTATTCAGCTTCTCCCTATATTTCATAATAAACTGTGCAAAGAATAAAATCAACAGAATTTTCGCAGTTTCTGACGGTTGAAAACGTAAGGAGCCGATCTGCAGCCAGCGCTGCGCCCCGCCGCCGTCATCGCCGAAAAATTTCACGGCGAGAAGCAGCAGCAGATTCAGCACATACAGGATCCAGTTCAGTTTAATGATCCAGCTGTAATTAAAAAAGGAGAGAATGATCATCAGCGCCGCTCCCGCCACGACTCCCGCGAGCTGCCTTTTTTGAAGCGACGGCTCCGCGCTGCCGATCACCATAACACCGATGACCGCCAGCGCCAGAACCATAAATATCAGTTTAAAATCATAATCTCTTAATCTGAACTTTGTAAACATATCTACCTACGCCTTTTGTAATCTTCCTCTTGGATATCCACAATCGGAATGTTGGCACACAGACTCGGCTTCGCCGCTCCGCGCCCCGATCTGTTTCCCTTCGTATTGATCTGTATTTCCATGTTCTCCGCATCAATCTTCATGTACTTCGATATCACCTTTGCGATATCCGTCTTGATCAGCTCCATCATCTCCGGAGAGCAGTTCACCCTGTCGGAAATCAGCAGGATCTTCAGTCTGTCCTTTGCGACCTGACAGGAGCTTTTTCTGCAAAAAAAATGTCTCATGCTGCTCCTCCCTTATATCTTGTGAAAAATACCGGTCACTTTTGTCCAGAACGAAATCCCCTTCTCAAAGTTCAGAAAAGGAACCTCTTTTCCCGCAACGCGCTGTACGACATTTGCATACGCCTGTCCTGCCGGACTGGCGCCGCCGACAAGCGGCTCGCCCTGATTTGTCGCAACGACGACATTCTCGTCGTCCGGGATAATGCCGATCAGCGGGATCGCCAGAATATCGACCACATCCTGTGCGGACATCATATCCCCCCGCTTTACCATATCCATGCGGAGTCTGTTGATGATCAGCTCCATCTGCTGAAACCCGTTTGCCTCAAGAAGACCGATGATCCTGTCTGCGTCCCGGATTGCCGACACCTCCGGCGTCGTGACGACAAGCGCCCTGTCCGCTCCGGCGATCGCGTTCTGAAAGCCCTGCTCAATGCCCGCGGGACAGTCCAGAATAATGTAGTCAAACTGCTCCTTTAAGTGTTCGATCACCTTGACCATCTGTCCCGGCGTCACCGCCGACTTATCCCGCGTCTGCGCCGACGGCATCAGATAAAGCCCCGGATGTCTCTTGTCGCGGATCAGCGCCTGTTTCACGCGACAGCTTCCCTCTACGACATCGACCAGATTGTAAACGATCCTGTTCTCCAGTCCCATGACGACGTCCAGATTGCGCAGTCCGATATCCGTATCGATCAGACACACCTTTTTCCCGAGCTTTGCCAGACCTGTTCCTACGTTTGCAGATGTGGTGGTCTTTCCCACACCGCCTTTACCTGAAGTGACGACAATGACTTGGGAGCCGGGAAGCTCCCGGGAAAACTGATTTTCCATCTCTACTTCCTCCATTGATTTTGTCGTCGCCGCCGGACTTACCCTTTAGAATTAAAAGGTATCCGGCAGATCTTTGGTAAGCGCTTCAAACGTTATCTTATCGTCCTTCACATATGCAATTTTCGGCTGTACCTTAGAGCGTATGCCCCACTTTGACTTCTTTTCCGTCATTCTGTATTTGAAATCGCCGATCTTAATTCTCTCCGGCTCCATTTCAAGCGCTGCCACAAAGGCTCCCGGCTGTCCGTTCTCGCCGGCATAAGCCTCTCCGTAAAGTCCGCCCAGGACAATAATGCTCTTTGCGCTGATCACCGCGCTTCCCGGACAGACGTCTCCAAGGATGATGATGCTGTTCTCCGTCTCGAGAACCTCCCTGTTTTTCAGACTTCCCTTCAAGAACTGTCCCTCATCACCGCCGGACAGGCGCTTTTCCATATGGGCAAGCGCCTTGATGAAATTCTTGTTGGTCGCCTCATCATGCCCGACAATACAGACAATATTCAGGGAGCTGTTCTCCTTTATCGTATCAAGGATGCGGATCTCCTCCGCTCCCGTAAGCCGGCGGTCCTCTATGGACAACGCCATCGTCGCATTTCCGAAAAAGGTTCTCGCCTCCGAAAAACGGTATGCAATTTCCGCAAGAACCTCCTCAAAATCCGCCTCGCCGTCCAGATGAAGGGTTATTCCGTTCGGAAAGCTTTTTATCAGAACCAGATCTTTCATCGCCTGTCACTCCCTTTACATTTCATTTGAGATACCGCCGTCGGGCGCGTCAGCCACTCCCGTGATCAATTCTTCCTCATCCTCAAGTCCGTAATAATATTTGATGATATCCCTTGCCGCCTGTGCCGCATAGTCCGAGGAATAACCGAACGGAATCCTTGTCGCCATCGCGATCTCCGGCTCCTCATACGGCGCATAGCAGACAAACAGCGCATGGTTCGGGCGCGACTTCGTCTGCTCCGCCGTTCCCGTCTTTCCGGCGACATTGACGGAAAGTCCGTTAAAGTAAGACTTATTCTGAACGACCTGGCGCATACCGGTATGGAACGCATCCCAATACTCCTCCGGAAGCTCGATCACATTCCGCACATCCGGAGAGATCTCCCGGATCAGATTTCCCTCTGAATCCGTGATCTTATCCAGCAGCGTCAGATTATAGCAGGTGCCGCTGTTTGCCACCGCCCCGACATATCTTGCGAGCGCTACCGTCGTAAAGCTGTTGGTACCCTGCCCGATCGCGGAACGGACGGGGTCGCTGTCCGAGACGTTCGGCGATGCCTCTGAGATCTCGACGCCCGACTTCTCCGTGAGTCCGAACAGATCCGCATATTCATACAGCGTATTTAACCCTTCCGTCTCATTATAGCTTCCGCCTCTTACGGACAGCTGATAGCCGACATTGTAAAAGAAATAGTTACAGGAGTCCCGGATCGCCGTTGTCACCGTCTCGCTTCCGTGACCCGTCCGCTTCCAGCACCGGGGAGAGGGCGTGATCTCCGTAAAGGTTCCGGTACAGCTTACCCTGCCTCCCAGCGTGATCACATTCTCCATCAGTCCTGCCGCTGCCGTTACCATCTTAAAGGTAGAACCGGGAGCCGCCTTGTACTGCGTCGCAAAATTGTACTGCGGATTAGACTTGTCCGTCGTCAGCTTCGCGTAATATTCCGCGTCGATGGAATTTGCCATTTTATTGTTGTCATACCCCGGATAGGAAACCAGCGCGAGAACGTCTCCCGTGTTGACATCCGTAATAACGCAGGAAGCGTTGCACGGATCCAGCGCAAGCTGCGCCGGCGTGATGTCAAGACTGTCAATGCGGTTTTTCATAAAGGCATATGCCGTCAGTCTGCCGTCATACAGCGCTTCCTCATCCTCCGGCGGTATCTCCACCGTCTTCTGCTCACAGAGTATCTTACAGACCTGCTTACCGCTTATTACGTCCGACAGCAGCATATACTTGTAAAACCGTTTCTGGAACTCCGTATTTTTATCAATCATCGACAGGATATAATCAATCAGCTTTTCATAAATCTCAGCCGAATCCGAATATTTGTCGTCGATTTCAAGCTTCGTGACATCAATCCAGTTTCTGTCAATGCAGTAATTCAGGTATTCGTTCAGACTGATGACCTCGTCCGTCGCCCATGCGATCTGCGTTGCATCCGACGCATCCACCAGCTCCGAGACGATCACGCCGTTTCTGTTTAAGAGCGTTACGATATTGCTCTCGTACACCTGATATTCCGTGCTCAGCCTGTTATAAGGGGTCTTCCCCGTTGTCAGCTCCTCCGTAAGCTTCTCATACACGGCAGTCCTGTAATCGAGATACGCCTGATACACCGTTTGTTCCGTCTCTCCCGCATCCTCGGACGCCATATGCTTCCTGTCGATAATGGAGTTGTTGAACATGGCATAATAAACGTCATAGATCGGAATCTTAATGTCCGCGCTTCCGGAGTTTTCCGTCGCCTGATATTCCTTCGCGTTGATGATCTTGCTGGAAACAAGTCCCGCAAGCTTCTGCTCCAGAATATTGTACACAGCCTTTGTCAGATCCATGTCGATCGTGAGATAAACGTCCTGCCCTGCCTTTGCCTCCTCGCGCTCCTCAATCGAGATCACCTTGCCCGTATTGTCAACGACAACCTTTTCATGCCCCTTTTCCCCCTGTAGGGTCGTCTCCAGATACGCCTCGATTCCGGATTTCCCGACGACATCATTGATGCCGTAAACGTCTCCGCCTCTGCCCTCCTCTTCGGCGGCGGCATTCAGCTCCGTCATCTCATCCGAGGAAATCTTTCCCGTATATCCGAGAACGTGGGCAAAATACTTACTGTCCACATATTTTCTGACCGTGTCCTCCACAACGGTAACGCCGGGCAGCAGCTCTGAATTTTCCATGATGACCGCAACCGTTTTCTCGCTGACATCGGTTGCAACCGTCGTACCGATGTATTTTCGGTAGGAGGTCAGATTCATCGCATACCGGATTGTCACCAGCTTCAGCCAGTCCTCCCTGGAATATCCCTTCCCGGGAATAAATTCGCTCCTGCTGTCCTCCGGATCCTCCAATTCCCCGATTGCAAAGGCAGCCGTGGAATTTCTGCTTAAGTATTCCATGAGCTCCTCCGCCGAAGCATTCCGCTGCTTCTCGTCCAGCAGATCGATCGTCTTTTTCCCGTATACATCCGCGATAAAACGCAGGCGGGAGGTTCCCTCCACCGTATAGGCAAACTCGCCGTCCTCATCGAGCATGATCTTAAAATCCGTTATGACCTGATCCCCGTTTCGCTCGATCATGCGGATCAGCGTCATAACCGTCTCATTCAGATTCGCATTCTTTTTCCGTCCGGACTCAAATACATCCTCTATCTTCACCGAGTAGGCAAGCTCGTTATAGGCAAGCACATTCCCGTTGCGGTCATAGATATTTCCTCTTGTACTGGCGATGTCCCGCGTCTTCTCGATCTGTAGGACAAAATCCTCCAGATACTCCTCTCCGTGAACAATCTGCAGATCAAAGCAGCGATAGACAAGAATCCCCGCCAGCACGCAGAAGGCAAGCGAAAACAGCGTCAGTCTGCTGGTGAAAAAGCTTATGATCTTATCCTTTAACTCATCAAACAAATTTCTGCGCTCTCCTTTTCTCGCCGATTTCGAGCTTCTCGTTGACCTTCAGAATGACAGGGTACAAAAACATCGTGACGACAATCGTATACAGGGTTTCCGGCAATATCACATGTGAAAAATAATAAGCAAACCCGAACCGCCCTCTCAGAAGGAACAGCAGGACATAACAGAGTATTCCATAGGAAAGATCGCTCACAACGATCAGGGCGATCGGCAGCCTGATATCCTCCGGATAAAAAATCCTGTTGAATTTTCCGTTTAAAAAGCCTATGTACATCAGTACAAGCGCATAGAACCCCAGAAAGCTTCCAAAAAAGATATCATTCAGCAGTCCGCAGCAGAAACCGATGATCAGTCCCTCCCGTTCCCCGCGCATAAACCCGAAGGAGGAGGTCAGAATAATCATCAGGTTCGGAATGATGCCCGCCATGGCGATACCGTTAAATACGGTACTCTGCAGTACAAATCCTGCCAGTATGAACAATGTCACGACAATTTTTCTGAGCATACCCCTTTTGTCACTCCTCCGTTACCGTCTGCTTTTTATCCGTTATGACCAGCACCTCTCCGAGATGCTCAAAATCGACAGCCGGTGTGATCAGACCCGATTTTGTAAGGTTGTTGGCATCCTTGTCCACAGAGCTGATATACCCGATCAGGATATTCGGAAGATAAATATCACTGATATTCGAGGTGACGACCTTATCCCCCTCTGCAACCATGTTCCGGCTGTCTACCAGCTGACTGAAGCGGATACAGTTATCCGCCATGAGCTTTAGATCGCCGGAAACGATCAGATTATCCTCTGTGGACAATGTCATGCCGCTGACATTGCTGTTATCGGAAATGATCGCGGTAACTCTCGACCAGTTCGGTCCGACGGAGGTGATCCTGCCGACGAGTCCGCCGTCCGCGATCACGTTCATGTTGATCTCAAACCCGTCGTCGCTTCCCTTGTCGATGAGAAAGGAGGAATACCAGTTCCCGGAATCCCTGCCGATGATCCGCGCGGCAATCTTTTCATACTCCCCGTACTGCTCGTCCAGACCGACCAGCTCGCGCAGACTGTTCAGCTCGTATTTATCCTGCTGCAGCCTTGTGTTTTCCTCCGTCAGCGCCGCGACCTGCTCCTTCAATGCGGCGTTTTCGTCCAGAAGACTCCTGATCTGTACCAGCTCATCCGAGCGGTCTGACAGCCATTCTCCGACCTTGCCGATCCCCTCCTGAAACGGAATCACGACATAGCCGACAGCCGAATTTAACGGGCGGTTAAACACATCCGTTCCAAACGTAACCAGCATCAGCAGCGTACATAACACTGTTAAAATGAAAAGGAGATATTTACCCGGTAAAGTAAATCTCTCCCCTTTCTTTTTAATTACCGGGCTCATTTACTCATCCCTTCAATCGCATAAGCTACGGATTTATAGTTATCATCCTTGATGATCTTTGCAAGTCCCATGACAACGCTCGAGGTCGGATTATCCGCAACGTTTACCTTCAGTCCTGTTCCCGTTGCCAGCCGCTCCGCGAGATGGCTGACCTGAGACGCGCCTCCCGTGAGATAAATCCCGTGTCTGTAAATATCCGCCGCCAGCTCCGGAGGCGTTCTCTCCAGAATCACCTTTACGTTGTCTATGATCGTGTTGAAGTGCTCCTCCAGACATTCATCGACGAGCTTTGTCGGGATCTCCCGCTCCACGGGAAGCCCCGTCACGATATCCCTGCCGTAGACAACCGCTCCGGTTCCGCTTTCCTCCAGCTCGTTTAAGGACATCTTCACCAGCTCTGCCGTCTTGCCGCCGATGATCAGGCTGAACTCCTTTCTGACCGCAGCGCGGATCGCCTCATCCAGCTTCAGTCCGCCCGTCTTGATCAGTCTGCTCAAGACAATTCCGCCGAGCGAGAGAATGGAAATCTCCGTCGTCTCATATCCGACGTTCACGACAAGAACGCCCTGTGAATTTTTCACGTCGATATCCAGTCCCAGACCGTCCGCGACCGCCTTTTCCACAACCATGATCTTTCTCGCGCGGACGCCGGCATCCTTGATCAGGTCATAAAAAGCCCTCTTTTCCACCTCCGTAACGTCCGTCGGAACCGCAATATAGAAATCGGCGGGCTTTGTATTTCCCTTCTGTAAATCATTGATAAAATAGCGCACCAGCGTTTCCATGTTCCGGATGTCCGCGATCACGCCGTTGGAGAGCGGATAGGAAATATGAATATTTCCCGGCGCCTTCTCATACATTTCAAATGCAGAGTTTCCATACGCAAACAGCGTGTTCTTGTTTTCGATGGCGATCATATTCTTTTCGATCAGAATACTGTCATCACTCCTGCTGTAGATCTTAATATTGTTCGTGCCGAGATCAATCCCGAATGCGTTGTTTGCCAAAACGACAACCCCCTTCTAACCGTAACTGTCTTTTTTCTTTTCAAACCATGCTTCTTCGCGGAAGCTGACATATCTGTTATCACCGATCACAATGTGATCCAGAAGCGGGATCTCCATCTTTTCTCCCATCTCCCGCACATTGTCGGTAAGCGTAATATCCGATGCGCTCGGTGTCGGATCTCCGCTCGGATGATTGTGAACCAGCAGGATATTGACCGCCCTCGCGTCAAGCGCCTCAAGGAAAATCTCACGCGGTGAAATCAAAGACATCCTCACGCTTCCCTCCGACAGCTTCTTTTCCCGGATCAGCTGTCCCTTCGCATCAAGACTCGCAAGCAATACACACTCTGTCTCCCTGTGGCGGAGCTTTTCCATGAAATACGCCGCAACCTGTCCCGAGGTGCGAAACTGCGCCCCGACGCGCGCCTTTGCCGCACTCATGCGGACGGAGAGCTCTGCCAGGCACTTCAGCTTTACCGCCTTTACCTCTCCGATCCCTTTCACGCTTTCAAGCTCCCCGAGACTCAGCTCATGCAGTCCGAGAAGTCCTTCCTTCGGGTACCTCGCAAGCCTCAGTACCTCTTCCGCAAGCTCCAGTGCGCTTTTTTCCCTCGTTCCCGTCCTGATGATGATCGCCAGAAGCTCAGCCTCCGTCAGATTCTCGGGTCCGAAGCGCAAAAAGCGTTCATACGGAAGCTCCTGCGTTCCGTTTGTTTTCTTTTTGGGCATCCGTGTCTCCTTCTGCCTTCTTCGACACTTCTGCGAAGCCGCTTTTCGTCGTCAGCGGATAAACCGATAGACGACAAGCGAAAGGATGACCCCCAGCACGCTTGCGATCGTAATGTGGATCGTAAGCCCGAAGGTCAGCACAAAAAAGCCCAGATCAAGCACGATAGGATTACTCAGACCGAACGCCTGTCCGTAATTCAGGAAGGTTCCCTCAAAGTAAGAACCGATAAACCCTCCGATCATAAATCCGATAAGCACCAGCAGAACCGGCAGCCAGTTTCCTTTTCTCAAAGCGTGACCTCAACTTTCTTTTGTACTTTCATATCGTGTCCGCTGCCCGCGCGAAACACCATACTCCGCATTAAGCATTATTCTAACATAAAATAAGAGCGCTGTACACAAAAATCAAAGAATAAATTCCGATCTTTTTCGACAGATCACTCCGCTTTCGTAAGCGCCGCAAGCTTTCCTTCCGAAAGAAGCCCCTTATCCAGAAGCGACTGCAGCGTCCTTAAGATGCCGAACTTCGCATGCTGCCAGGTCAGCCCGCCCTGAAAATAAACGGCATAGGGCGGCTTGATCGGTCCGTCCGCGGAAAGCTCTATGGAAGAGCCGGAGACAAACGCGCCCGCCGCCATGATGACCTGTGCGTCATACCCCGGCATATCCCACGGCTCCAGCGTTACATGGCTGTCTACGGAGGCTGCCGCCTGGATCCCCTGACAGAACGCGATCACCCCTTCCGGCGTGCCGAACGTGATCGCCTGGATGATATCATGTCTGCTCTCCGTGGCATCCGGCACGACACCGAAGCCGAGCGGCTCATACAGATTCGCGGCAAACAGCGCCCCCTTTAAGGCGGATGCCGTAACGGTCGGTGCAAGGAAAAGTCCCTGATAAAAGTCCTTGAGCACACCGAGGGAAGCGCCGACCTCCTTCCCGAGTCCGGGAGAAGTCAGCCGGTAAGCCGCGTTTTCCACACATTCCCTTTTTCCTGCGATATAGCCGCCGATCGGCGCCAGTCCGCCGCCGGGATTCTTGATCAGGGAACCGACGACCATATCCGCGCCGACCTCTCCCGGCTCGATCGTCTCGACAAATTCCCCGTAGCAGTTGTCTACCATGCAGATGACGTCCGGCTTAAGCTTCTTTATAAAGGAGATCAGCTCTCCGATCCTGCCGACGGAAAGCGTCGGTCTCGTCTGGTAGCCCTTTGAACGCTGGATCGTTACCAGCCTTGTCTTTTCATTGACCGCCTTTTTGATGTTCTCAAAATCAAACCCGCCGTCCGCAAGCAGATCGACCTGACGGTAGCTGATCCCGTATTCCGCAAGCGACCCCTTAGACGGGCGGATGCCGATCACCTCCTCCAGCGTATCATACGGCTTACCGACCGGGGAAAGCAGCTCATCCCCGGGGCGCAGATTGCTCATCAGTGCAAGCGCAAGCGCATGCGTGCCGCAGGTGATCTGCGGGCGTACCAGCGCGTCCTCCGTATGGAATACCCTTGCATAAACCTCCTCGAGCGTATCCCTGCCAAGATCGTTATACCCGTAGCCTGTCGTTCCGAGCAGACACGCTTCGCTCACTCTGCTCTCCTGCATCGCCTTAACAACCTTGAGCTGGTTATATTCCGCCGTTTCATCAATCTGCTTCAGTCGCCCTTCGAGTTTTTGTAAAACAGCTTCTCCGTATTCATACACCGTCCTGCCGATACCCATACCGGCATACATTTCCCTGATACTGCTCATCGTTCTCTCCCTGTTATTTTTTCTGTTATTTTATCCGTCGCTTTCCGGTTTCCAACGGCTTCTGTTCCTTCCGACGGTATCTTTCCCCGCCGTTTGGTCTTCATCCGCCTTTTTGTTTCCGGTATGTTCCCGCAGTTTTGTTTCCCTGCTCTTTTTCCCGGACTGCTCCCTGTTCTCAGATGATTCCCTGCGCCTTCAGCTTCTCCAGCATATAGGCGAGCATTTTTTCTTCCGCATAATCAAATTCCGGCTTATTGATCCACAAAACATCCGCTTCCCGTCTGAACCATGTCAGCTGTCTCTTCGCGAAATGTCTCGTATCCCGCTTTAAGATTTCTACCGCCTCTTCATAAGAGAGCTCGCCGTCCAGCCAGGACAGGATTTCCTTGTAGCCCAGTCCCTGCATGGACACCATTCCCTTTTTGCATCCCATATCGCGCAGCGCCTTTACTTCTTCGACAAGTCCCTGCGCCAGCATTTCGTCCACACGGCGCTCAATCCCCGCATACAGCCGTTCCCGCACGTCATTCAGGACAAAATAGCAGGAATTGTACGCGCTTGTCTTCTCTTTTTCCCGCTCATTATGTCCGGAGATCGGCTGCCCGGTCTGATGAAAAAATTCCAGTGCGCGGATCGTGCGTCGGATATTGTTGGCGTGAATCTTTTTTGCCGATACCGGATCGACCGCCCGCAGCTTTTCATGCAGCCACTCCGCCCCCCGCTCTTTGGCTTCTTTTTCCAGCTCCCGCCGATAAGCGTCATCTTCCTCGTTTTCCGTAAAATCAACATCCTTTAAAAGCGCCTGAATATAGAAGCCCGTTCCGCCGACAACGACCGGAATATGCCCCCTGTCGTAAATTCCGGCAAGGCATTCCCTGCCGCGCTTTTGAAACGAAACGACGTTAAACTCTTCCCACGGCTCTAAAATGTCGATCAGATGATGCGGCACGCCCTGCATTTCCTCCGGTCGGATCTTCGCTGACCCGATATCCATATGACGGTATACCTGCATGGAATCCGCCGAAAGGATCTCTCCGCCTATTCTTTTTGCAAGCGCGATGGAAAGTTTTGTCTTTCCGACCGCTGTCGGTCCCGTCAGAATGACCATTGGTTTCTGCATGCCTTCCGTCTCCTTTTTATGTCACGATCCGCTTAAATTTCTTATCCATCTCCGCCTTTGACATGGCGACGATCGTCGGTCTGCCGTGCGGGCAGTTATAGGGGTTTTCCAGCGTCAGAAGCTCGTCGATCAGCCGCTTTGCTTCCGGCGCGCTTAAGAGCTGATTCCCCTTGACCGCCGCCTTACAGGACATGGACGCGATCTTTTCCTCCACGACGCGGATACTGCCGAAATTCCCGCCGTCCGCGAGCTGATCCAGCACGGCAAGAAACATCTCCCGCTCGCCGCAGCCGTACAGATCGGTCGGCACGCTGCGCAGCGCATATTCGTTTCCGCCGAAGGCTTCCACCTCAAACCCGAGACCTTCAAAGACCGCAAGATGCTCCGTCAGGACAGCCTCCTCCTGCGCGGTAAGACTGACGATCACCGGCGGCAGAAGTCTCTGCGAGACGACCTTTTTTTCTCTAAACTGCTTCATCAGCCGCTCATAGTTTACCTTCTCATGCGCGGCATGCTGGTCGATCATCAGCAGCTTATTCTCAAACTCGATCAGCCAATAGGTCTCAAAGACCTGACCGATCAGGCGGAACCGGCGGCAGTTATCCTCCGTAAGCAGCCTGTCCGCAAACAGATTCAGCTGGACGGCATCTTCGATCCGCGCTGTCGTCTCCGGCTTTTCCTGCGTCTGCCGTAAAACGCCTTCCGGCGGTTCCCCCGGTCCTGTGTCTGCGCCGGGCTTTTCCGTTACGGGAATCCGCACCGCGCTCTGCTCCCGCCCGTCTCCTTCCTGAAGCTCGGAGGTCTCCGTAAAGAAGGCGTCACGCTCCGAAGCCTTTTCCCCCGCAGATTGCACGATTTCCTGCTTTTTTGCGGTTTCCTCCCCGCTTTTTACCCGTGCCCAGACGGGATTATGAATAAATTCCTGCATTTTAGCGCGTTCCGGCTCATACCGCATCTCTTCCATGACGCGGTAGCCGGCGCTCCGTTTCTCCTCAAACGGCTCCGGCGTCTTTTCTTTTTCCTGTAACTTTTTTTCCGCCGTCTGTGCCTTGCGCTGCTCCCGCTCCGTCGTAAACAGCACGTCCGGGATCATCTCCTGCTTCATCAGCGCACACTTGACCGATCCGCAGAGCCATGCGCTGAACACAGGCGCATTCGCAAACCGCACATCCATCTTTGTCGGATGCACATTGACATCCACACGCTCCGTATCCATCGTAATATGCAGCACACAGAGCGGAAATTTGTGCTGCATCAGGTATTCCTTATACCCCTCCTCAACGGCGCGCGCAATGATATTGCTGCGGATAAACCTTCCGTTGATGAAATAGATCTCAAAATTCCGGTTGGAGCGCACCTGTACGGGCTTCCCGAGATACCCTTCCAGCTTTATCCCCTCAGTTTCTGCCTGAATGGGAACCAGCTCTCTCGCGACATCCCTGCCGTAGATCCGGTAGATCACTTCCCGAAGATCGCCGTTTCCGGAGGTGTGGAACTTCAGCTGACCTGCGAGGATCAGCTTAAAGGAGATATCCGGTCTGGAGAGCGCGAGGTGCTCCATCAGATCCGCGATGTAGCCGGCTTCCGTAGACGGCTGTTTTAAAAATTTGCGCCGCACGGGCGTATGAAAGAAAAGATTCCGCATGATAAAGGTCGTTCCGTCCGGCGCGCCGATTTCCTCAAAGGCAGTCTCCCGTCCTCCCTCAAGCTGTATGCGGCAGCCCGTCAGACTGTCCGCCGTCTTTGTGATCAGCTCGACCTGCGACACGGCGGCAATACTGGACAACGCCTCTCCGCGAAACCCCAGACTTACGATCCGCTGCAGATCGTCCGCGTTCTCGATCTTGCTCGTCGCATGCCGCAGAAACGCCTTGCGCAGCTCTTCCTTTTTCATCCCGCAGCCGTTATCCGTAACGCGGATAAACGAGATTCCGCCGTCCTTTGCCTCTACGGTAACCGCCGTCGCGCCGGCGTCGATCGCGTTCTCTACCAGCTCCTTTACGACGCTGGACGGACGTTCCACGACCTCGCCCGCCGCGATCTTGTCAATTGTCTCCGAACTTAAGACATGTATCTGCGCCATATCCGCCTCCCTGTCGCTTTCTATTGATTACCAGACCCGTGTTTCCACAAGTGACGTTGCACAGAGTGCGCTGCTTGTGGCCATGTGCATCCTGCACAACTGTTTCCGGCAATTTGTGTGTTTCACCTTTGCACGGTTATGTCTATCTCTGCCAGCGGTTCTTCAGCTTGTTCTGTAGGCGATACAGCGTATTCAGCGCGTCCAGCGGCGACATGGCGTTTACCTCCGCCTCCATCAGCTCCTTCAGCACATCTTCATCCGTGACCGTATCAAAAAGCGACATCTGTGCCAGATCCACCTCATCCGGCTTCGGCACCCTTTTCGTCTTTTTCTCTCCTTTGACATCCACGGAAATACTCTGGATCTTTTCGATGATATCATTGTCCGTAAGCTGCGCGACGATCTCCTTCGCACGGTCGATGACCATATCCGGAACGCCGGCAAGCTTCGCGACCTGGATGCCGTAGCTTCTGTCCGCGCCGCCCCTGATGATCTTTCTTAAGAACACGATATCATCCCCGCATTCCTTCACGGCGATGCAGTAATTGTTGACGTTGCTCATCTTTCCTTCCAGCTCCGTCAGCTCATGGTAATGGGTCGCAAAGAGCGTCTTTGCGCCGAGGAGCTTCCGGTTGCTGATATGCTCGATCACCGCCCATGCGATGCTCAAGCCGTCAAAGGTCGAGGTACCGCGCCCGATCTCGTCGAGGATCAGCAGACTGTCCGACGTCGCATTCCGCAGAATATTCGCGACTTCGTTCATCTCTACCATAAAGGTAGACTGACCGCTCGCGAGATCGTCGGAAGCGCCGACCCTTGTAAAGATCCTGTCTACGATCCCGATGTTTGCACTCTTTGCCGGGACAAAGCAGCCGATCTGCGCCATGAGCACGATCAGCGCCGTCTGCCGCATATAGGTCGATTTTCCCGCCATATTCGGTCCCGTGATGATGCTGATGCAGTGGCTGCCGTTGTCGAGAAACGTATCATTCGCGATAAAAAGATCGTTGGAAAGCATCTGTTCTACGACCGGATGTCTGCCGTCCTTTATATCGATCACGCCCTTTTCGTTCAGCTTCGGACGCACATAACGGTTTCTTTCCGCGACAAGCGAAAGAGAGGCGTAAACATCCAGCTTCGCGATCGCCTTCGCCGTCCGCTGGATGCGTTCCAGCTCCATCGCAATGGATTCCCTGATCTTACAGAAAAGCTCATATTCCAGCGCCGTCAGCTTATCCTCCGCATTTAAAATCGTATCCTCCAGCTCCTTTAAGCGCGGCGTCGTATAGCGCTCCGCATTCGCGAGCGTCTGCTTTCTGACATAATCCTCCGGCACCATGTCCTTATAGGAATTTGTCACCTCGAAATAATACCCGAATACCTTGTTGTATTTGATCTTGAGATTTTTGATCCCCGTGCGCTCCCTGTCCTGCTCTTCCAGCTCCGCAAGCCACTGTTTGCCGTCGTGCTTTGCGCTGCGCAGCCTGTCGATCGTCTCGTCGAAGCCGTCCTTGATGATACCGCCCTCTCTGATCGTGACAGGCGGCTCCTCCTCGATCGCCTGTAGGATCAGCTCATAAATATCCTCAAGCCCGTCAATCTCCTTCTCAATCCCGGTAAGCTGCTCCTTCTCGAAGCCTTTCAGAACCTTTTTCACGGCAGGAAGCATTTCCAGAGAATTCCGAAACGCGATAAAATCCCTCGGGTTTGCCGTCTGATAAGTAACCTTGCTCAAAAGCCGTTCCAGATCGTACACCGGATTCAGATATTCGCGGATCTCATCCCTTGAGACGCTGTCGTTGTTCAGCTCCTCTATCGCATCCAGCCGCTGCTCCATCTCCTGTCTGTCGATCAGCGGCTGCTCCAGCATGCTCCGCAAAAGTCTGCCGCCCATTGCAGTTTTCGTTTTGTCCAGCACCCAGAGTAACGACCCGCGCTTCTGCTTCTCCCGCAGGGTCTCCGTCAGCTCGAGGTTTCTTCTCGTCGAGCTGTCGAGCAGCATATATTTATTCGTCAGATACGGATACAGATGCGTGAAATGGGCAAGCTCCGTCTTCTGCGTCTCGTAAAGATACTGCAACAGCGCTCCCGCCGCATTCATGCCGACGGGAAAATCCGCTATGCCAAGTCCCGCAGGCGAGCTTACCTTAAAATGCCTAAGCAGCGTCCGCTTACAGCACTCGTCATCAAAGTAAGACGCGCCCAGCGCATTGACGGAAATGCGGTATTTCCCGCGCAGGGTCTCAATGTCAAAGCCGCTCATAAGAAACGCTTCGTTGCATATGATTTCGGACGGCTCATATTTCATCAGCTCGTCATTCAGCTTTTTTAAATCCTCCACCTCGGTGAGGTAATAGTCGCCCGTCGTGACATCTGCGACAGAGACGCCGATCCTGTTCGGCGTATAGGTAATACACATCAGGAAATTATTCTTCGACTCCTCCAGCGACTGCATGTTCAGGTTCGTACCCGGCGTAACGATTCTGACGACATCCCGCTTTACCAGTCCCTTCGCAAGCTTCGGATCCTCCAGCTGTTCACAGATCGCGACCTTATATCCTTTGCTTACCAGCTTCGTCAGATAGCTTTCCACCGCATGATACGGAATGCCGCACATCGGGGCGCGCTCCTTTAATCCGCACGATTTTCCCGTCAGCGTGATCTCCAGCTCCTTCGACGCCGTCAGCGCATCCTCAAAAAACATTTCATAAAAATCGCCCAGCCGGTAAAAAAGGAGACAGTCGTGATACTGCTTTTTCGTCTCCATATACTGCTGCATCATGGGCGTCAGATCATCCACCGCAATTGTTTCCGGCATCCTTGTACACTCCTGTTCTTTCTCTTATGTCCTTTTTTCCAAAAGACAAACGGCGGACACGCAATGAATTGCGCATCCGCCAGTATTTTACTACAAAA
>CAZVWN010000008.1:0-3508 GCA_964631065.1 uncultured Acetatifactor sp. | reverse complement strand
TTCCGCTTCCGCACGCTTCAGCGCATCATCGATATGCGGACAGAAATTCTCAATTCCCACGCGCTCCACAAAGCCCGCCTTCTGCATGACATGCATGGGCTGTTCGTTGACATGGGAGAAAATAAGACGGATATGTCTCTTTTCACACTCCGCGAGCATCCCCTCGAAATTGTGTATCGCCGTCGCGTCGATCGTACCGACGCTCCGCATACGCAGGATCAGGCATTTCACCTTTTCCCCGGGCGTGATCGCAAGCAGCTTGTCCGCAGCTCCGAAAAACAGCGGACCGCTGATCTCGTAGACCATCGTATTATCCGGAACGGTACGAAGGCTTAAGCTGTCCGGGTCTTCCTCGTCGTCCGGGATCTTCCAGCCCGCGACCTCTGTGACATCGCTCATCCGCTTCATAAACAGAATCGCCGCCATTAAGATGCCGACCTCAATCGCCGCGACAAGGTCAAACACTACCGTCAGTACAAACGTTACGACAAGGACAATGATATCGCTCTTCGGCGAGGTTTTGCACAGATGCACAAACTTCCGCCAGCCGCACATATTATAAGCCACCATGAACAGGATCGCCGCGATGGCGGGCATCGGGATCAGCGCCGCATAGGGCATCAGTACGACAAGGATCAGTAAAAGGACGACCGAATGCACCATTCCCGCGATGGGCGTGCGTCCGCCGTTTTTCACGTTTGCCGCTGTTCTTGCGATCGCTCCGGTCGCCGGAATCCCGCCGAACAGCGCCGAGACAATGTTTCCCGCGCCCTGTGCGACAAGCTCCATGTTAGAGCGGTGACGGCTGTTTACCATGCTGTCCGCCACCACACAGGACAACAGAGATTCGATCGCCGCAAGGATCGCAATGGTAAACGCATCCGGCAGCACATCCCGCACGGTCTTTAAGCTGAATGCCGGAACGGAAAGCGCCGGAAGCTTATTGGAAATCTCATAGAGATCGCCGATCGTATTGACGTTCATGCCGATTCCCTTCACCATGGCGATGCTGACCAGCACGGCGATCAGTGAGGGCGGAATCTTTTTGCAGAAGCCCGGCAGATATCCCCAGCCGATGAGCACTGCCATACAGACAACGCCGACAAGCACCGCCTGCCAGTTTAGCGTACCGATAAACCGGATCACGCCCTTTAATTTATCCATGGTCTCGATCATCGGCTCTTCGGTAACGATCGTCAGCCCTAAAAAGTCCTTGATCTGACCGATCACGATCGTCACGGCGATGCCCGCCGTAAATCCGGTCGTAATGGTATAAGGAATAAATTTGATCAGACTGCCCAGACGAAGCAGCCCCATCAATATCAGGATCACGCCGGCGAGCAGCGTCGCGATGACAAGACCTTCAAACCCGTTCTTCGCAACGATTCCCGCGACGATCGTCGCAAACGCCGCCGTAGGCCCCGCGATCTGGACACGGCTGCCGCCCAGGAAAGAGATGACAAACCCCGCCGTGATCGCCGTATAAATTCCCTTTTCCGGCGTCACGCCGGAGGCAAGGGCAAGCGCGATGGAAAGAGGCAGTGCGATGATCGCCACGATGATACCCGCGACAACATCCTTGATAAACTGCTCCTTCGTATAGGTTTTCATGACGGAAAAAAGCTTCGGTTTTAATTTATCCATGACAGGAATCTCCTCTTTTGTGAATTTAGCCGTCCTTCATCTTATTCCTATCACAGACGAAATGCAATACACATTTTAACTTAAAAAAGAGGAGTTTTCTGTCTTCTTTTCGGCATTTTTCGCGACAGCGCTCATTCCTCCCCGCACAGGCTGACATACAGCGGCTCATGTCCCGTCGCGGGCAGAAAGCTTTCCAGAAGATCCCTGATCCGCATCCGCAGACTCGAGGTATTCATGCAGGGGTGACACCCGAACCACTCCCCCTCTAAAATATCGCGGTCGATCAGAAGCTGTACCTTCCCCTCCCTGTCGTTCATCAGCCCGAGTACGCTGACCGAACCGGGCGAAAGCCCTAACAGCTGTTCCATCCGGATGCCTTCCGCAAACGAAAGCCTCGCGCTGCCGATCTGCTTTGACAGCTCCTTCGTCTTAAACTTCTTCTCCCCCGGCATCATCAGCAGATAAAATTTCGTCCGCTGCTGATTGCAGAGAAACAGATTTTTACAGATCACGGCATCCCCCAGCGCGGCATCCACGGCGGCACACGCCTCCATGGTGTTCGCCTCGCGGTGATCGATCCGCCAAAAAGGGATCTTCAGCCGATCCAGCATCCGATAAGTATCCAGCTCCCTCTGCCGTCTCCATTTCTGCTCCGTTTCCGCAGGACTGCCCTCGACAGGCATCAGCTCCTCCGGAAGCTTCTCCACCCTGCCGTAATACCAGCCGATCTTTCCTCTTTTTTTGACATAGCGCCCCGTCTCCGTCTCAAAGAGCACGGAAAGCACATCCCCCGGTTCTACCGCTAAGGAACCGTTGCAGTAATCGTCACAATGCAGCTGTCCGTCGTGATTCAAATCCCTGATCCATTTCCGCGGCGCATCAAATTCTTTTCCCGTGCTCTTATGGCGCACCCGCGCCATCTCTCCGTTTTCCTCCAGAATCTCCACACCGTTGTCAAAATAGCGTACATGCACCGTGGAAGGCTCTGCCAGCTGTCCGTCCAGCGCTTTCACGGACGGGAAATCATCCTCTGCCATCCAGGAAATTTTCTCCTGCCGGACATAAGCATCCGGAAGGAGCAGACCGTTTAACTGCCCCGCCATCTTTATCCCGCAGCCGCCGTCCATGCAGATGATCCTGCGCTCCTTCTCAAAGACCGGACTGTTATCCTCCTCCGCTTCGCGATAAAGACAGACCGGCCAGTGCCCCGTTACCACCGTATACCTTTGGAAGGAGAACCCCTGACTTAAGAAATTGTCATTTTTCAGATAGGGTGCCGCATCGCTGCCCTCCAGCGCGGCAAGGTCATCCGTCGGCACGCCGCCGTGGACAAACAGATATTCTCCCGCCGTCAGGATCGTCGGTCTGCTCCGCAGAAAATCCAGCTCCTCCCGAAACTGTTCCCGCAGTCTTACGCGATATTCCTGCGCGTTTTCTGCCGTTACCCGGTCAGCGGAAAGTCCAAGCTCCGCGAGCATGTCCGCATAAAAGCTCTTTCCCCAAAAGCCGCTGACCCAATGCAGAAATCCTGCAAACCGCGCCGGCGCATCCTCCGCCTCATCATCCAAAAGCTGCACTCTGGCGAGATCCACATTGCCCATGGAAACATATACCTGATGCCTCCTGCAAAGCTCCATGACATACCGCACGACCCGCAGACTCTCCGGTCCTTTATCCACAAGATCCCCGACAATGACCAGAATATCATCCCCGCCGTAATTCATATGCTTCAAAAGCCGTATCAGCCTGTCGAAATGCCCGTGAATATCGCTGAGCACAAGCAGCCGCTGTCCGGGCTTCGCCGGAATCTGCTCTACCTTCGTCTTTTTCATCTGTTCCATCGCTTTCGTTTCCTTTCCCGCTG
>CAZVWN010000007.1:26399-29362 GCA_964631065.1 uncultured Acetatifactor sp. | reverse complement strand
GGATCCTGTATGTGACGACCTACGGATATGCGGACAGGGTGGAGATCACGTTTCCGGATGCTTTGCAGGAGGCGGACGAAAGACTGCGGGGAAAGCTTGTGTTTACCTATGGGGAAGGAGAGAAGGAATACCGTCAGGAGGCAGGGCAGCAGTTTATGATCCCGCTGTATCTTCCGGAGGACGGAGAATATACGATAACCGTCAGGGCGTATAAAGGAGAGGCGGTGATAGAAAACAGACCGCTTCTTACGGTGAGCTCGGAGGGCGGAAGCGTATTGGATGAATTCCGTACAAGATTGCGATGAGAGAGATGCTTTGGATCATTCTTTGGATCAGTCTGCTGTCCGCCTGTGTCATGGACTGCATCAATTGTGAGGTATATAATGTCACCTGGTGGTTCGGGGGAACGGCGGCACTGCTGCTGTTCCTTACGGGCGGTAGAGAGCGGAAGGAGATGCTTGCGGGGCTGTTTATTTTTGCGGGGCTTCAGCTGATCGTTTTTGCGCGGATGTACGGAAAAGCGGACTGCTATGCCTTCTGTGTCTGTGCTGTCACGGAGGCGGCAGTCGGAATCGGTCTGTTTGGTTATCTTCTGCATATGCTGCTTTCGTTTGCGTTTCTTGCCGTGATTCAGGGAGCGCGCCGCAATATCGGAAAAGACGGAAATCTGAAGACGCCGGTAGCGTTTCTGCCCTATATAACTCTTGCGTTCCTGATTCTGCTTTGGTATCATGTAACTGTTCGCGGATAGCGTTGGAACGGAAAAAAATGAGAAGAATAAAGGAAGAGGGCGACAGCGTGATTACGGTTTCCCTGTGCATGATCGTAAAAAATGAAGAGAGGCTCTTGAAGAGATGTCTGGACAGTGTGGCAGAGCTTGCGGATGAGATCGTCATTGTCGATACCGGTTCTTCGGATCGGACAAAGGAGATCGCTGCGGCGTTCACGGATCGGATTTATGATTTTGTCTGGACGGATGATTTCAGTGCGGCGAGAAATTTTGCATTTTCCAAGGCGACGAAGGATTATATCTATTCGGCGGATGCGGATGAGGTGCTGGATGCGGAAAACCGGGAGCGTTTTCGGAGACTGAAGGAGACGCTGCTTCCGGAGATTGAGATCGTCCAGATGAAGTATGCAAACCAGCTGCAGTTTTCAACGGTTTATAATTTTGATGAGGAGTATCGGCCCAAGCTTTTTAAGAGGCTGCGGGAATTTGTCTGGGAGGCGCCGATCCATGAGACGGTGCGCCTTGCGCCGGTTGTTTATGACAGCGATATCGTGATCCGGCATCTTCCGGAGAGCAGCCATGCGGGGCGTGATCTTCTGCATTTCCACAGACATTGTGAAGACGGCTGGCGGCCGCCGAAGCGTCTGCATATGATGTATGCAAGGGAGCTTCTGATGGCGGGAGAAAAAGAGGATTTTCTGCGTGCGGCTTCCTTTTTTGAGGCTTCCGCGGAGGATGTGACGAGAGATCCGGAAGAAGTCGTACAGGCGTGCTGCATTGTAGCGCATGCGGCGAGACTTTCGGGAGATACGGTGCGTTTTTTTAAGTACGCGGCGAAGCTTCTGGCGGGAGAACCCAATTCCGAGGTCTGCTGTGAGCTTGGACATTTTTATGAGGCGGCAGGAGACTTTAAGGAGGCGGCGGTCTGGTATTATAATGCCGTATATGAAACGCAGCCCGTCCTGAATATCCGTGCGGGCGGCGACGAAGGACTTGACGGACTGATCCGCTGCTATGAAAAGCTCGGCTGTCAGGAACAGGCGCAAATTTACAGAAAAGAAAAAGAACGGCGAAAAACGGAAGGAGAACAGGAAAATGCAGTGGGAGAATAATGTCAGAAGGGTTGTGCCCTATGTGGCGGGAGAACAGCCGAACAAGCCGGGGATGATAAAGCTGAATACGAATGAATGTCCGTATCCGCCGGCGCCGGGCGTGGAGAGACTGGCGAAGGAGCTTGACTGCGCAGCCTTAAGACTGTATCCGGATGCGAAGACGACACCGCTCGTAGAGGCGCTCGCGGCGTATTATCATGTGAAACCGGAGCAGGTATTTGTCGGGGTCGGCTCGGATGACGTGCTCTCCATGGCGTTTCTGACCTTTTTTAACAGTGATAAGCCGATTCTGTTCCCGGATATCACCTATTCCTTTTATGATGTCTGGGCAGAGCTTTACCGGATTCCGTACAAGACCTGCCCGTTAGACGAAAACCGGCATATTCAGGCGAAGGATTACAGACAGCCGAACGGCGGCATTATCTTTCCGAATCCGAATGCGCCGACCGGCGTATTGGAGAGCCTTAAGACGGTAGAAGAAATCCTTTCGGCAAACAGGGATGTCGTCGTCATTGTCGATGAGGCTTATATAGATTTCGGTGGGGAAAGCGCGCTGCCGCTGCTGGAAAAATATGAGAATCTGCTTGTCGTGCAGACCTTTTCCAAATCGCGTGCCATGGCGGGACTGCGGATCGGCTTCTGTATCGGAAATGAAAAGCTGATCCGGTATCTGAACGATGCAAAATATTCGTTTAACTCTTATACCATGAATCTCCCGGCGCAATTCCTTGGGGTGGAAGCGGTCAGGGATGATGCTTATTTTAAGGAGACAACGGGAAAGATCATTGCGACAAGGGAGCGTGTGAAGCCGCAGCTGCGTGCGCTTGGCTTTTCCTTCCCGGATTCCATGGCGAACTTTATCTTTGCATCCCATGAGACGGTTCCCGCAAAGGAGCTGTTTGGGGCGCTTAGGGAGGCGGACATTTATGTGAGATATTGGGATAAGCCGGGCATTGACAATTCCCTGCGGATCACGATCGGAACGGATGAGCAGATGGACAGGCTGCTTGCGTTCCTGCGGGAATATCTTGCAGAGAGAGCTTAAGCGGCGGCCGGTCCGGGCAGGGTGGAGGATGCGGAAGGCAAAGAAGCCTTAAGTGCGGCAGCCGGTCCGGGCAGGG
>CAZVWN010000007.1:2110-26299 GCA_964631065.1 uncultured Acetatifactor sp. | reverse complement strand
GTGGAGGATGCGGAAGGCAAAGAAGCCTTAAGTGCGGCAGCCGGTCCGGGCAGGGTGGAGGATGCGGAAGGCAAAGAAGTCTTAAGTGCGGCAGCCGGTCCGGGCAGGGCGGAGGATATGACAGGCGAAGAAACGCATGAGATAACGGATGCCTGTGTTTGCGTGGAATAATGGAAGACTGCGGGAAAAGGGGAGCACGGAATGGAAGATACGGCAGAAATGTATACGGATTTTGCGCGTGTATATGATGAATTTATGGATAATACGCCTTATGGGCAGTGGTGTGAGCGGCTCGATGCGGGAATCAGAAAATACGGCGTTTCAAAGCCGGAGCGGGATGCGGAGGGACTGCTGGATTCGGAGCGCAATCTGGTCGTGGATCTCGGCTGCGGCACGGGAACGCTTACGGAGCTGATGTACCGTAAGGGGTATGATATGATCGGCGTGGACGTTTCCGGAGAAATGCTGAACATTGCGGCAGAGAAGAAGGAGAAGAGCGGTGCGGAAATCCTGTATCTGCAGCAGGATATGCGGGAGCTGGAGCTGTACAGCACGGTAGGAACCGTATACAGCGTCTGTGACTCCCTGAATTATATTCTGGAGGAGGAAGAGCTGGAGCAGGTGTTTTTGCTGGTGAATAATTTCCTGTTTCCGGGCGGAATCTTTCTGTTTGATTTCAATACGGCGTATAAATACCGCGAGGTGATCGGCGATACGACGATTGCGGAAAACAGGGAGGAATGCAGCTTTATCTGGGAGAATTTCTATGATCCGGAGGAAGAGATCAACGAGTATGATCTCACCCTGTTCGTGAGAGAGGAAGAAAACCGTTTCCGAAGATTTCAGGAGACACATTTTCAGCGGGGGTATACGGCAGAGCAGATGAAGCGGCTTTTGGAGAGGGCGGGAATGACCGTCCTTGAAATGAAAGACGCGGATACGGACGACCGGATCACGGAGACGAGCGAGAGAATCTTTGTGATCGCCAGGGAAAAGGGAAAATGCCGGACGGATCAAACGGATAGCGGAGGAAAAGAAAATGAGTGATTATATTGTGCGTGCAACGGCAGCGGATGCCGCGGTCAGGGCATTTGCCTGTACGACAAGAGAAACCGTAGAGGCGGCGCGACAGGCGCATCAGACCAGTCCTGTCGTGACGGCGGCGCTGGGAAGGCTGTTAAGCGGCGGTGCGATGATGGGAAGCATGATGAAGGGCGAGAGGGATCTTTTGACGATACAGATTAAGGGGGACGGTCCGATGGAAGGGCTGACCGTAACGGCGGATTCGCAGGGGAAGGTCAAAGGGTATGCGGAGGTGCCGGACGTGATCGTGCCCGCGAATGCGCGCGGAAAGCTGGATGTTGCAGCCGCAGTCGGGAAAGGAACGCTGCGCGTAATTAAGGATATGGGTTTAAAAGAGCCGTATGTCGGGCAGACTCAGCTTCAGACGGGTGAGATTGCCGAGGATCTGACGTATTATTTCGCAGGCTCGGAGCAGGTGCCGTCCTCGGTAGGACTCGGCGTGCTGATGAACAGGGATAATACCGTGCGGCAGGCGGGCGGCTTTATCATCCAGCTCATGCCCTTTGCGGCGGATGAGGTGATCGAAGCGCTGGAGAAAAATCTCAGCCGTGTGCAGTCCGTGACGGCGATGCTGGACGAGGGAAGGACGCCGGAGCAGATGCTGGAGGTTCTGCTCGAGGGGCTGAATCCGGAGTGGAAGGAAACGCTGCCGGTTTCTTTTTCCTGTGACTGCAACCGGAAGAAAATTGAAAAGGTTCTGATCAGTCTCGGGAAGCAGGAGCTGAAGGATATGATAGAGGAGGGGAAGGAAATTGAGGTCAACTGTCATTTCTGTGCCTCGCATTATCAGTTCAGCGTGGAGGAGCTGAAGGCACTGTATCAGAAGAGCCGATAACGTGTTTTGAAAAACGCGGATGGGGGAAAAGGATGGAACAGGGGTTTCTGAAAGTTGCGGCGGTGACGCCGAAGATCAGAGTCGCGGATCCGGTCTATAATGCGGAGATAATCTGCAGCGGACTGGAGGAGGCGGCTGCGAAGGGGGCAAAGCTCATTGTTTTCCCGGAGCTTTGCCTGACAGGATATACCTGCGGGGATTTGTTTTTGCAGTCGCTTCTTCTGGAAAGGGCGGCGAAACAGCTTGTGCGCATTGCGGAGAAGACGAAGGATAAGGATGCGCTTGTGATGGTGGGACTTCCCGTGGAACGTGACGGCAGACTTTACAACGTTGCGGCGGTATTGCATCAGGGGAAGATTCTCGGTATGATTCCCAAGGCAAACATTCCTTCTTACGCGGAGTTTTATGAGGGGCGCTATTTTACGCCGGGAAATGAAAGGGCGGCAGCTTTTGTATTTAACGGGGAAACGGTGCCGTTTGGAACGGATATCCTTTTTTGCTGCGAGACGATGCCGGGACTTATCATCGGCTGTGAGATCTGCGAGGATCTCTGGGTTGCCGATTCTCCCGGAACGTCGCATGCGCTGATGGGAGCGACCCTGATCGCGAATCTTTCCGCCTCCGATGAGACGGTCGGAAAGGACGAATATCGGGAAATGCTGGTGAAATCGGCGAGCGCGAGACTTCTCTGCGGGTATGTCTATGCGTCTGCGGGGGAAGGAGAGTCTACGCAGGATCTTGTCTTCGGGGGGCACAATCTGATCGCGGAAAACGGAACGGTTCTCGCACAGGCAAAGCGTTTTTCGTGCGGGACGGTGTATGCGGAGCCGGATATTCAGCGGATACTGCATGAGAGGCGCAGAATGGGAACCTTCGGCAGCAGACCGGATAAGGCGTATACCTTTGTTCCCTTTTCGCTGAAAAAAGAGGAGACAGGGCTGGAGCGGGAGTTTAGCCGTATGCCCTTTGTCCCTGTGAAGGAGGAGCTTAGAAAGCAGCGCTGTGAGGAAATTCTGTCCATCCAGGCATACGGACTGAAAAAGCGCTATGAGCATACCGGGTTAAAGACGGCGGTGATCGGGATTTCCGGAGGACTGGATTCCACGCTGGCGCTTCTTGTGACGGTGCGTACCTTTGATCTGTTAAAGCTTGACAGAAAAGGCATTTTTGCCGTGACGATGCCGTGCTTCGGAACGACGGACAGAACGTATGAAAACGCGTGCAGACTCGCCGGAACGCTCGGCGTAACGCTTTGCGAGGTGGATATCCGAAAGGCGGTGCGTCAGCATTTCGCGGATATCGGGCAGGAGAGCGGAGTGTATGATGTGACGTATGAAAACGGACAGGCGAGAGAGCGGACACAGGTGCTGATGGATCTTGCGAACCGTAAGAACGCGCTTGTGATCGGAACGGGCGATCTGTCGGAGCTTGCGCTTGGCTGGGCGACCTATAACGGAGATCATATGTCGATGTACGGCGTCAATGCGGGCGTGCCGAAGACGCTTGTGCGTCATCTGGTCTCTTACTATGCGGAGCAATGCGGGGAAAGGGAGATGGAAGAGGTACTGAAGGATGTTTTAGATACGCCGGTCAGCCCGGAGCTGCTGCCGCCCTCTGACGGTGAGATCGCCCAGAGGACGGAGGAGATTGTCGGACCTTATGAGCTGCATGATTTTTTTCTGTATTATGTGCTGCGCTGCGGATTTTCTCCGGCAAAGGTGTACCGCGTGGCGAAGCGGGCGTTTCAGGGACTGTATGCTGACGCGGAAATCCTGAAATGGCTGAAGATTTTTTATAAAAGGTTTTTCTCGCAGCAGTTTAAACGTTCCTGTCTTCCGGACGGACCGAAGGTGGGCAGTGTTGCGCTCTCGCCCAGAGGAGATCTGCGGATGCCGTCCGATGCCTGTGTAAGGATCTGGCTCGAGGAGGCGGAAGGACTTTCCTGTCAGGAATCCGTACCCACGGAGGCTTTATCCAGTGAGTGCTGAATTGCTTCTAAGAGAACAAGAGAGGTATATTTGCTGTCGGAGGAATAGGTGATGCCCTCCAGTGACTGCAGCGTATAGACCTGTTCACAGATGGTATCGAAGGTCGGCTCCAGCAGCGGATACATGGTCGTGACGGCATCGTTTAAGTTTACCATGCGGATGGACGAGATGGAGACTTTATCGACGATCACCTCGACGTCGATCGTCTGACTGCCGAGCACCAGCTCCGTTGTATAGATGCCGGGGATGTAAAGCGCATCGGCAGAGGCGGCAGCGGTTTCCTCCTCCGGGGCGGCGGCTTCCTTCCTGTCGGGCAGGAACATTACGGCAAGCAGGATGATGAACAGGATGCCGAGCGCAGCAAAGATTGCGGTATAGATCAGCTCCTTCATGTGAAGTACGACGATTTTTGTTTTTGCACTCATTTCCATTCCCCTTGTTTTTGTGAGATTTTTTCTTTTATAATAGGTATGCGCGGAGAATGGGGTTTATGAGTAAGATCCGAAAGAAGAGAGAAGAGGAGACACGGTGATGAAATTGAAATTTACGAAGATGCAGGGCTGCGGAAATGATTATGTCTATGTAAACGGATTTGCGCAGAAGCTTCCGCAGGAGAAAAAGCCGGAGCTTGTGCGTCGTCTGAGCGACAGGCATTTCGGGATCGGCGGGGACGGCGTGATCTTTATCAATCCGTCTGCGGAGGCGGATTTTGAGATGGAGATGTATAATGCGGACGGAACGAGGTCGCAGATGTGCGGGAACGGTATCCGCTGTGTCGCGAAGTTTGTGTATGATAAAGGACTGACGGATTCCGACAGGATCAGCGTGATCAGCGGCGGGAGCGTGAAGCGGCTGGAACTGACGGTCGAGGGAAAGACTGCCGCAGAGCGGGGAACGGTACAGAGCGTGCGCGTCAATATGGGAAGTCCGATCTTAAATCCGGAGAGGATTCCGGTGATTGCCGACGGGGAGCAGGTTGTCAATGAACTGATCTGTGTCGGGGATAACGAGTACCGTATGACTTGCGTTTCCATGGGAAATCCCCATGCGGTCGTCTTTATGGACGGTGTGAAGGAGCTGGCGATTGAGCAGCTGGGACCGCAGTTTGAGACGCATGTTCGGTTCCCGGAGCGTGTCAATACGGAATTTGTCGAGATTCTTGACAGGGAAAACGTCTTTATGCGGGTATGGGAGAGAGGTACCGGGGAGACGCTTGCGTGCGGTACGGGGTGCTGTGCGACGGCGGTGGCATGTGTGCTGAACGGACTGACGGAGGAAAAGGTTACGGTGCATCTGCCTGGCGGGGAGCTTCTGATCGAGTGGAACAGGGAAGAAAATACGGTTTACATGACAGGCCCCGCCGTTACGGTATTTGAAGGGGAAACGGAAGTCTGAAAGCGCCGGAACGGAGGAATCGCAGGATGGAGAACAGCAGAAAAATAAAAAAGCTTCTTTTGGGAATGAGCGGGGTATTGGTTATTGTCTACGGAATTGTCGTTTATCTGACAAACCGTTATGTCCCGTTTATGATGGATGATGACTGGTATGCCACGCTTTTGTATGAAGAGACGCCGATCCGGACGCTTGGAGACATCTTCCGTGCGCAGATATGGCATTATAACAATTGGGGGGGCAGAAGCGTGACGCATACGATTCTGCAGCTGACCCTGCTTGCGGGCGAACAGTTTGCGGACGTTATGAACGTTGTTATGCTGTTTTTACTGGCAGCGGTGTCCTGCTTCGTCGCGGAGAACAGAAGGTTTCTTTCTTTTTTTGCAGGGTTGTCGATGATTCTCGGGTTGAACGCAAACTGGAAGATGAGCATGTTCTGGCAGGCGGGTGCAGCAAATTATCTGTATATTACTGGTTTCATCCTTTTCTTTCTATATTGCTATCTGCGGGAAATCCGGGAAGCGGAACAGGCGTCTTCCGTAAAAAGACTTCCGGGAATCACCTTCTGGATTGTTCCGCTCGGCGTGATCGCGGGGTGGAGCAATGAGAATATGGGTCCTGCGGTATGGGTATGCAGTCTGCTCGTCATTCTGTTGACCGTGCGGGAGAAAAGAAGACCTACGCTCTGGATGATTCTCGGAAATGTCAGCTGTCTTGCGGGAAGCGTAATGGTGATTGCGGCGCCGGGGAATTTCGTGCGCAGTGCAGAGGTTCCTTCCGCCGGGTATGGAGCGCTCTGGCAGCTGTTTTTGCGATGTTATGCGGAGTCGAAAGCGTTATTGGAATATCTGTTTCCGACCGTACTGGTTCTTTTTGCGGTTCTGTTTGTCGGGAAAGCCGTTATGGGGATTGCCGTCGGCAGAAGGAATCTCCTGCTGCTTCTATGTGCGCTGCTGTCATGGGGCGCAATGATTCTGTCGCCCCATTATCCGGACAGGGCGACCTTTGGCACAATGCTTTTACTGATCTGTGTGATCCTTTCCATGGCGGGAAAAATTGCGGATAAACGGAAAGAACTGACAGGCGCGCTGTGGCTGGGCTGTCTGCCGGTCTGGCTGCGAGGGATGCTTTTCTGCGGGGAATTTCTGGCGATGTGCTGGGGCTGGATCAGATAGAGAAAGCGCTGTTGCGGCGTTTCTGCGGCAGGAAACGGAGGAAAAACGGATGGCGGAGCGGATTACGGATGAGATGATAGAATATGTCAGCGCCCTTGCGCAGCTGGAGCTTTCCGGGAAGGAGCGGGAAGCTGCGAAGCAGGATATGGGAAGGATGCTCGGTTACATAGAACTACTCAATGAGGCGGATACGGCGGAGACGGAGCCCACGGTACAGATTTTCCCGACGCAGGATGTGTTCCGCGAGGATATCGTCGTAAACGGAGACGGAAGGGAAGAGACGCTGCGGAATGCGCCGGAGAAGCGGGACGGTCTGTTTGCCGTGCCGCGCACCTTTGGCTGAAAACGGGCGGCTGTATTCCGGACGGGGGAATATACCGGGGAAGGAAACGGAAAGAAGATGGAGAACAGGGAACTTTTGCGCCTTGACGCCGTAGAGCTTGGAACGGCGATCCGTGAGGGAAGGACGACGGCGGGACAGGCGGTGGAGGCTGTCCTGGAGCAGATGAAAAAGCGCGAAGCCGACTGTCACTGTTATGTCACGCCTGATCCGGAGGGCGCTTTGAGAAGGGCGGAGGCGGTACAGAAGGAAATAGAAGAAGGCAGACTGCGGCATCCGCTTGCGGGCGTTCCCATGGCGGTCAAGGATAACCTCTGTACGGCAGGGATGCGCACGACCTGTTCCTCAAGGATGCTTGCGGAGTTTGTACCGTCCTACAGTGCGGAAGCGGTAAAAAGACTGGAACAGGCGGGGGCAGTTCTGATCGGCAAGACGAACATGGACGAATTTGCGATGGGTTCGACGACGGAGACCTCTTATTTCGGCGTGACAAGGAATCCGCATGATCCGACGCGTGTTCCGGGCGGCTCCTCCGGCGGCTCTGCGGCAGCCGTGGCAGCGGGAGAATGCTTTTTTGCGCTTGGCTCGGATACGGGCGGCTCGATCAGACAGCCCGCCTCTCACTGTGGCGTTGTCGGGATGAAGCCGACGTATGGAACGGTGTCGCGCTATGGGCTGATCGCGTATGCCTCTTCCATGGATCAGGTCGGACCGCTTGCAAAGAGCGTGGAGGACTGTGCCGTGATTCTGGAAACGCTCGCCGGTCGGGATGAAAAGGATGCGACTTCGCTGGAACGGCAGGATACGGATTTTTCGGACGGACTTCAAAAGAGCGTAAAAGGGATGCGGATCGGGATTCCCCGGAATTTTTTTTCGGAGGACTTAAGCGGAGCGGTTGCGGCGGCAGTCAGGGCAGCCGCAAAGCTTCTCGGGGAAAACGGCGCGGTGGTTGAGGAAGTTACGCTTCCTCTTACGGAGTATGCCGTTCCCGCCTATTATACGATCGCCGCTGCGGAGGCAGGCTCGAATCTGGAACGCTTTGACGGTGTAAAATACGGACTGCGGGCGGGCGCGGAGGAAGGGCTTCCTGCGATGTACAAAAAGACCCGTTCAGAAGGCTTTGGTGAGGAAGTGAAGCGGCGGATTATGCTGGGGAGCTTTGTTTTAAGCGCCGGATATTATGACGCGTATTATCTGAAGGCGCTGCGCGTGCGGACACGGATCAGACAGGCGCTTTCGGAGGCGTTTGCAGCGTATGATTGTCTGCTGGGACCGGTTGCGCCGACGACGGCACCGAGGCTGGGAGAGAGCCTGAAGGATCCGCTGAAGATGTATGCGGGCGATCTCTATACGGTTTTTGCAAATCTCGCGGGGCTGCCCGCGATCAGCGTTCCCTGCGGAACGGATGCGGACGGACTGCCGGTCGGGCTGCAGCTGATCGGCGACTGTTTTCAGGAGAAAAAGCTCTTGCGGATCGCTTATACCTATGAGCAGCTGCGTAAGGAAGCGGACGGGAAAGGAGGCGGGGAGCATGGGCGCGAAAGTGTACGAAACGGTCATCGGTCTTGAGGTACATATTGAGCTGGCGACAAAGACGAAGCTTTTCTGCGGCTGTTCCACGGCATTCGGCGGGAAACCGAATACACATACCTGTCCGGTCTGCACCGGGATGCCCGGGGCGCTTCCCGTGCTGAACAGAAGGGTTCCGGAGTATGCGGCGGCTGTCGGACTTGCCATGGGCTGTTCGATCGCCCGTGTCAGCCGCTTTGACCGCAAGAATTATTTTTATCCGGATAACCCGCAGAATTATCAGATTTCACAGCTCTATCTGCCGATCTGCCAAGGCGGCGGGATTACCGTTGAGACGGCGGCGGGAACGAAAAGGATCGGTATTTTTGAGATCCATATGGAGGAGGATGCGGGGAAGCTCTTCCATGAGGAGGGGGAGGACCGGACGCTCATCGACTATAACCGCGCCGGCGTACCGCTGCTCGAGATTGTCTCAAAGCCTGATATGCGCAGCGCAGAAGAGGTGATCGCTTATCTGGAGGAGCTGCGGCGGCTGATCCGCTATCTCGGCGTAAGCGACTGTAAGCTGCAGGAGGGCTCTATGCGTGCGGACGTGAATCTGTCAGTCCGCGAGGCGGGAACCGGGACGCTCGGTACACGGACGGAAATGAAGAATTTAGCTTCCTTCCGGGCGATCACAAAGGCGATAGAGAGCGAACGCGCACGCCAGATCGCGCTGCTTGAGGCGGGGGAAAGGGTGATACAGGAGACGCGCCGCTTCGACGAGGAGAAGGGAATTTCCTACGCGATGCGCTCTAAGGAGAATGCGCAGGATTACCGCTATTTCCCGGAGCCGGATCTGCCGCCCGTCTGTCTTGACGATGCTTTTTTGGAAGCGCTGCGGCGCAGACAGCCGGAATTTGCCGCAGAGAAGAGAAAGCGGTATCGGACGGACTTCGGACTTCCGGAGCGTGATATTGCGCTCATCACGGAGTCAAAACGGATGGCGGAGCTTTTTGAGGAAACGGTCGCGCTTGGAGCGGAGCCGAAGAGGGTTTCCAACTGGCTGACCGGCGAGACGCTGCGCCTCTTAAAGGAGAAAGGGGCAGAGCCTGAGGAAATCCGTTTTTCGCCGGACGCTCTGTTTAAACTGATCGGGCTTACCGACAGGAAGGAGATCAGCAATACGGTTGCGAAGGAAATCTTTGCGGTGATGCTGGAGAAAGGGATCGATCCGCAGCAGTATGCGGAAGAAAAGGGCTTAAAGATCAGCGGGGATGACGCGGCGCTCGAAAAGACGGTAACGGAGGTTCTGCTGCAAAATCCGCAGTCCGTCCGGGATTATCGGAACGGGAAGGAGAAGGCGATCGGCTTTCTTGTCGGTCAGACCATGAAGGCGATGCGCGGGAAAGCCGATCCCGTAAGGGTGAGAGTCCTGCTTGAGAAGCTGCTTAGAGAGCATCCCGACAGTGAAGTACGCTGAACCCCGTTTACTGCATGACGAAATCGAGGAATTTTAATGTCGTTTCCTTATGCTTTGTATTGATCAGGACGCTGACGCAGGGATCCTCCCCACGGAAATAGTAGTCCTGAATCAGGGAACAGTCCTCCGGGAGAAAGAGTCCGACGGGAATGGGATCCTCCATGTCCTCGGGATGATGCGGGTCGCCGTAGACGGGTTCGTACTCAAAATCATTGTTTTCACCAGCCTCTTTGATTTCCGAGACGACAGCGCCGTCGATATAGTAAAAGGAATCCGCGTAGGCTGTAAGCTGCTCCCCGGAGAGGAAGCTGCGAAGATCATAAAAGTCGTCCATATAGGCATAGCGCGCGAGGGAGTCCGCGTCGGAAACCATGACGTCCAGCTCGGCGGCTGCGATATAGACCATGAGCTTCTGGCTGGAATTATAATCATCCTCCGCCTCCGTGCCGATCTGTACGGTCGTGTCGTAGAGGATATCGTACTCGTCCGTGTCGATCCCGGCATATTCCGCAAAGGCGGTCGTGTTTTCGGAATCATCCATGTAATCATAGGCGGAGACGTTGAGCATCATGGCGTAAAAAGCCGTGTCCTTGCGCGTCGCGATCTGGTAAACAAAGACGATGATGCAGATCAGGGCGATGGCGCCGCCGATGACATACCATTTGTAATAATCGAGGAAGTAATTCCATTTTTCCTTCGGAGTACCGTTTTTGAGAGCGGCTCTCTCTTCCTTAAATTCATCCATTACCGGCATAAGCTTCGTCCACCTTTTCGTCTGATTTTATCTGCGTTTTTGTCCGGATGCGCCTGTCTTTGCGTGAAGGTGTGCGCCTCCCGACAACACTACTTTACTTTTTTACGGAAAGCTTGTCAATGAATCAGGGATAACGAGAATCTTAAAAAAGGATAAAAAAGGATAAAACCGGCAGGAAAAAGGAAAGTCCGCTTGCAACTTAAGAGAACTTGAGATATCATAACTGTATGGGAACCGGCGGAAAACGGTTTTTTGTCCGGAACCGGGAATAAGCCCTTCGGTGTGCAGAGAGAACTGCCGGCGGGCGGGTGTGGAGGAAGAAGAATGAGTGAAGCTTATGTAGAATGCCTTGTAAAGGCGAAACCCTCGATGGTGGGGAAGTTTTTTAAGTATTTTCTGACAATACTTGCCGCAGCGCTGGCGGTGCTGATGTTTCTGACGATGAACGTCATCCTGCTGCTGCTTGCGATCGCGGCGGGCGTCGGCGCGTATTTTATCGGCATGTATACGGATCTGGAATACGAGTATCTGTATCTGGATAAGGAGCTGACGATCGACAAGGTTATGGCAAAGACGAAGAGAAAGCGTGTCGCAGTGTATCAGCTGGACAGGATGGAGATTCTCGCCCCGATCAAAAGCTATCACCTCGACAATTTCAGAAACCGTCAGGCGAAGGAAAAGGATTTCAGCATCGGCTATGAGGCGCAGCCGGATCTGCGGTACGTTCTGTATTATGAGGGAGGCGAGAAGCTGCTGTTAAGTCCCAGTCCCGAAATGATTAAGATTATGAAGAATGTTGCGCCGAGAAAGGTTTTCAGCGATTGACATTAGCTTTAAATTCTGTTATTTTTAAGTAACAAATTCAGGTTAAAATTAACGTACAGGAGGATTAAAAATGGGACAGATTATCGGTGAAGGCATTACCTTTGATGATGTGCTGCTGGTACCGGCGTACTCTCAGGTAGTACCGAATCAGGTGGATATTTCCACATGGCTGACGAAGAAGATCAGACTGAACATTCCTATGATGAGTGCGGGAATGGATACCGTTACGGAGCACCGCATGGCGATCGCCATGGCGAGACAGGGCGGAATCGGAATCATCCATAAAAACATGTCCATCGAGGCACAGGCGGAAGAGGTAGACAAGGTAAAGCGCTCGGAGAACGGTGTCATTACCGATCCCTTTTCCCTCACTCCTGAACATACGCTGGCGGATGCGGATGCCCTGATGGGGAAATTCAGGATTTCCGGCGTGCCGATCACGGAAGGACGTAAGCTTGTCGGCATCATTACGAACCGCGACCTGAAATTCGAGACGGATTTTACGAAGAAGATCAAGGAATCCATGACGAGCGAGGGACTGATTACCGCTCCGGAAGGGATCACGCTTGAGGAGGCGAAGAAGATCCTTGCCTCTGCGAGAAAGGAAAAGCTTCCGATCGTGGACAAGGACTTTAACCTGAAAGGTCTGATCACGATCAAGGATATCGAGAAGACGATCAAGTATCCGCTGGCGGCGAAGGACGATCAGGGCAGACTGCTCTGCGGCGCGGCGGTCGGCATCACGGCGAACGTTCTGGATCGCGTATCCGCGCTGGTGGACGCGAAGGTGGACGTGGTTGTGCTGGACTGTGCGCACGGACATTCCCAGAACGTACTGACCTGTCTGAAGATGATCAAGGAGAAGTATCCCGAGCTGCAGGTTGTCGCAGGAAACGTGGCGACGGGCGAGGCGACGAAGGCGCTGATCGAGCATGGCGCGGACGCGGTCAAGGTCGGCATCGGGCCCGGCTCCATCTGTACGACCCGTGTGGTTGCGGGTATCGGCGTTCCGCAGATCTCAGCGATCATGGACTGCTACAAGGTTGCGAAGGAATACGGCATCCCGATCATTGCGGACGGCGGCATCAAGTATTCCGGAGATATTACAAAAGCGATCGCGGCGGGCGGAAGCGTCTGCATGATGGGCAGCATGTTCGCGGGCTGCGAGGAGAGCCCCGGGGACTATGAGCTGTTCCAGGGAAGAAAGTACAAGGTATACCGCGGCATGGGCTCCATCGCAGCGATGGAGAACGGCAGTAAGGACCGCTATTTCCAGGAGAACGCGAAGAAGCTGGTTCCCGAGGGCGTTGAGGGTCGTGTTGCCTATAAGGGAAATGTAGAGGATACGGTATTCCAGCTGCTCGGCGGACTGCGTTCCGGCATGGGCTACTGTGGTGCACACAATATTCCGGAGCTGATGGAGACGGGAAGATTCGTCAAGATCTCTGCGGCATCCCTCAAGGAAAGCCATCCGCATGACATCCACATTACGAAGGAAGCGCCGAATTACAGCGTAGACGAGTAAACTGACGGGGAGAGTTTGTGAGTGGAGGGCTGCCATGCGTGCGAATGCGGCATTGGAACTGATGGAGAAGGATGAACTGCAGCGTTTACAGGCGGATTTCTGCCGGGCTACCGGGGTCTGTGCCTACTGCCTTGACGGCATCGGGCAGCAGCTGACAAGACCGTCCGGTACGCCGGAGCAGCTGACAAGGCTTCGGCAGTATTCTGCGGCGGTGCAGATAAAAAGTGTTTTGGAGAGGGTTGAGGACGGTTCTCTCGAGGATATTGCGACGGAAGAGCTGGAAGAAGGGGATCAGGTTGCGGCGGTTGCCGTGAGAGCGGAAGGGTATACGGCGCTCTGCTGGGTTGTCTTCGGCTTTGCAGGGAAAGGCGCGACGTCCGCCGGATTTGCGGATGCGCTGGATCTGCTGCGGAGCGCCGGAGCCGTCTTTTACGGGAAACAGGAAGGAAATGCCGTACAGGAGCCGGACAACCCGCCCCGCGCGGTAGAGGCGATCACGGAGATGGTGCGGCAGCTGGACAGTGACGAGCGGATCGGGATCGTCGCCGACAGATGGCTGGGCATCCTCGCGGAGTATCTGCGTGTGGATTCGGCATGGATTTTCAGGCGGAGCAGAAACGGCGCGAGCATGGATCTACTCTGTGAATGGTGCGCGAAGGGGATCGTATCCTCGTATGAGAAGACAAGCAATCTGCCCGTTCCGAAGTTTTTGCAGACCGGGCGTCCGCTGGTAATCTCCTCCGACGGTTCGGACGAAGCGCTCCGGGACGAGCTGGGTTCCATGGGGCTGTGTGCCGTGATGGTTTTCCCGCTCGGCGACGGCGGGGACGAAAGTACGCTGCTGTTGTCCTTAAACCACAGCAGACAGCGGGTGAAATGGAATATGCCCGAGATCCGCTTTACGGCGGATGCGGTAAAGATTTTTCAAAGCATATTGACAAGGCGTTTCCAGAAAAAGGATCTTGCGGGTTCTCAGGAGACGCTGAAGTCGATTCTGGATAATGTGGGCTGCGCCGTCTATGTGACGGAAAAGGACATGGGGAAATGCCTGTTCGCAAACAGAAAGCTTCAGAACACCTTTGCGAAGGAGCTCAAGGACGGGACGTTTCCGGAGCTGTTGCAGCGCGGTGTTTCCTACGGCAGGGAGAACGGACTGTATGAGATTCATCATATGGAACGCGAGCGGTGGTATGATCTGACGCTTCGGGAGATCACCTGGCTCGACGGTACGCCGGCGGAGGCGTATTCCCTGTATGATATTACGGATAAAAAGCTTTATCAGCGCAAGGTGGAGCAGCAGGCATATACGGATTTCCTCACCGGACTGTATAACAGGATGTGCTGTGAGCGCGATCTTGCGAGACAGATCGATCAGGCGAAGAAGACGAATGAGACGGGCGCGCTTCTCTATCTGGATCTGGACGACTTTAAGCATATCAATGACGGACTCGGGCATCAGTACGGGGATGTTCTATTGAAGGCAATCTCGCATTCCTTACAGCGGGTAGAGGGTATCCAGAATACCTGTTACCGCATGGGCGGCGATGAATTTGTCATCGTGATCCCGCCGGAGCAGTATAAGCGGTTTGACCGGATCCAGGAGGATATCTGCCGGATTTTTGCAAAGCCATGGTTTTTGAAGGATACGGATTATTACTGTACGATGAGCATGGGAATCGTCGCTTTCCCGGAGTACGGGGATTCCGTCGCCGATCTGATCAAGAAAGCGGACATCGCCATGTATGAGGCGAAGAAGAGCGGAAAGAACCGTGTCGCATGGTACAGCGAGGATTATGATTCCGTGTCCGGAAGACGGCTGGACATGGAGAAGAACATGCGCGACGCGACCGTGGACGGCTATAAGGAATTTGAGGTATATTTCCAGCCGATCATTGACGTACAAAACGGCGCGGAGTGCGCGGGCGCGGAGGCGCTGATCCGCTGGAACAGTGCAAAGCTCGGCTTTATTCCCCCGGCGGAATTTATTCCGCTTGCGGAGTACCTCGGACTGATCAATCCGATCGGGAACTATGTTCTCAAGGAGGCGTGCGAATGCTGCCACAGATGGAATCAGGCGGGATATCCCTATAAGGTCAATGTCAATCTTTCCGTCGTTCAGCTTCTGCAGACGGATATTGTGGAGATGATCGCGAAAACGATCAAGGAGACGGAGATTGAGCCGAAATACCTGACGCTTGAGGTGACGGAGAGTCTGGCGATCAACGATATGGACCGCATGAAGGATATTCTCGAGCGGATCAAGGCGCTCGGCGTTCAGATCGCGCTGGATGATTTCGGAACGGGATATTCTTCCCTGAATCATATCCGCGAGATTCCGTTCGATATGATCAAGGTAGATCAGAGCTTTGTCAAGGAGCTTGCCGAGGATGCCTATTCACAGTCCTTCGTCAAGATGGTGGCGGAGCTTGCCGAGACGCTGGGCGTTAAGATCTGTGTCGAGGGAATTGAGACGCAGGCGCAGTACAGCGTCGTCAGCGGCATGAAGGTCAGATACATACAGGGCTTCTATTTTGACCGCCCGATGAAATGTGCGGATTTTGAGGCAAAGTATTGCGAAAAGGCTTGCAATTTGCAGAAATAATGTGTAAGCTGAATACAGCAGCTGCATGACTGGCGGAAATGGGAGTACCCATGGGGAGTGCAGCAGAGAAAAAGCCGACCGCCTGGGCACCACCTGTCATTGTGATGCTCAGGCGGTATTTTTGTAAAGTGTCTGCGGACACGGAAAGGTATGGTACAAGTGATGCGGAAGCTGGAGCAGGAACTGAAAAAAAATGAATATCCCGGGAGAGGAATTGTCATCGGACGTTCAAAGGACGCAAAATATGCGGTCACGGCGTATTTTATCATGGGAAGAAGCGTAAACAGCCGCAACCGTGTTTTTGTGGAGGACGGGGAAGGAATCCGCACGGAGGCGTTTGACCCTTCTAAGCTGGAGGATCCCAGTCTGATCATCTATGCGCCCGTGCGCGTACTCGGAAATAAGACGATCGTGACGAACGGCGACCAGACGGATACCATCTATGAGGGAATGGATAAACAGCTGACCTTTGAGCAGTCCCTGCGGAGCCGGGAATTTGAGCCGGATGCGCCGAATTACACGCCGAGAATTTCCGGTATCCTTCACATCGAGGGCGGAAGCTACAACTATGCGATGTCCATCTTAAAGAGCAATGACGGCGATCCCTCCTGCTGTATCCGCAATACCTTCGCGTATGAGAATCCGGCGGCGGGAGAGGGAAGATTTATCCATACCTATCTGCATGACGGCAATCCGCTTCCGAGCTTTGAAGGAGAGCCGGAAAAGGTTGAGATCTTAGGAGATATCGACAGCTTTACGGAAGAAATCTGGAACAGCCTGAATCCGGAGAATAAGGTTTCCCTCTTCGTCCGCTATATCAATATCGAGGACGGAAGCTATGAGACGAGGATCGTAAATAAGAACGTAAAATAAAAACAAAAAAGGAGCGTAACATGAAAGAATTTCAGTTGAAATACGGATGCAATCCGAACCAGAAGCCCTCGGGAATTTATATGGAGGACGGCAGCGACCTTCCGGTTACCGTGTTAAACGGCAGACCCGGATATATCAATTTTCTGGATGCCTTTAACGGCTGGCAGCTGGTAAAGGAGCTGAAGGAGGCGACGGGGCTTCCGGCTGCGACCTCCTTTAAGCATGTCTCCCCCGCGGGCGCGGCGGTCGGACTGCCGCTGACGGAGACGCTGGCAAAGATTTATTGGGTAGACGATCTCGGAGAGCTTTCTCCGTTGGCATGCGCTTATGCGAGAGCGCGAGGAGCGGACAGAATGTCCTCCTTCGGAGATTTTATCGCGCTTTCGGATGTCTGCGATAAGGATACGGCGCGCCTGATCAAGAGAGAGGTTTCCGACGGCGTGATCGCGCCCGGGTATACGGATGAGGCGCTCGAGCTGTTGAAATCCAAGAAAAACGGGAATTATAACATCATACAGATCGATCCGGCTTATGTTCCGGCGCCGGTCGAGAAGAAGCAGGTCTTCGGCATCACCTTTGAACAGGGAAGAAACGAGCTGGATGTCAACGGCGATCTGCTCTCGAACATCGTGACCGTCAATAAGGAAATTCCGGAGGAAGCGCTGATCGACATGAAGATCTCTCTGATCACGCTGAAATATACGCAGTCAAACTCCGTCTGCTACGTCAAGGGCGGACAGGCGATCGGTATCGGCGCCGGGCAGCAGTCGCGCATCCATTGTACGAGACTTGCCGGACAGAAGGCGGACAACTGGTTTTTACGCCAGTCGCCGCAGGTCATGTCCTTACAGTTTGTGGAGGGCTTAGGAAGGGCGAACAGAGACAACGCCATCGACGTATATATAAGTGACGAATATATGGATGTTCTGGCGGATGGCGCGTGGGAACAGATCTTTCAGGTGAAGCCTCCTGTATTTACAAGGGAGGAGAAGCGTGCGTGGCTTGACGGCATGCAGGATGTGACGCTCGGGTCGGATGCGTTCTTTCCCTTCTCTGACAACATTGAGCGGGCGCACAAGAGCGGCGTAAAGTATATTGCCCAGCCCGGAGGCTCCGTCAGGGATGACGCTGTGATCGAGTGCTGCGATAAGTATGACATGGTGATGGCATTTACGGGAATCCGGCTGTTCCACCACTGATCGCACAGCCATACAAAAGACGGAAAGGTAATCATATGAAATTATCTGAGCTTGCACGCTATGACAGGATAATGATACAGTGCCATGACAACCCGGATGCGGATGCGATCGCGTCCGGGTATGGTCTTTACTGCTTCTTTCGGAGCAGGGGAAAGGATGTCCGGCTGGTATACAGCGGCAGCAACAGGATCCGGAAGTCGAATCTGCGGCTGATGGTGGAAAAGCTGAAGCTGCCGGTCGAGTATATCGCGGTGGAGCCCGGGGAGACGCTGCATACGGACGGACTGCTGATCACGGTAGACTGTCAATACGGCTCCGGAAACGTGACGCGGATCGAGGCGGAGCAGATCGCGGTGATCGACCACCATCAGCAGGAGAAGGACTCCCTTCCGATGAGTATTATCACGCCGAACCTCGGAAGCTGTTCCACGCTGGTCTGGAAGCTTCTGCGCGAGGAGGGCTTCGACGTGGAGGGGGATGAGACGCTGGGAACGGCGCTGTATTACGGACTGTATACGGATACCAATCAGTTTTCCGAGCTGCTCAACCCGCTCGACATGGATATGAGAGAGGCGCTGACCTTTGATAAGAGCCTGATCACGCTGTTTCGCAATTCCAACCTTTCCCTGGAGGAGCTGGAGATCGCGGGGATCGCGCTGATCCGCTACAGCTATAACGACGACTATGAGTTTGCCGTTATCAAGGCGCAGCCGTGCGATCCGAACCTTCTCGGGCTGATCAGCGATTTTCTGCTTCAGGTGGATGCGATCAAGACCTGCGTGGTCTATAACACGACGCAGGACGGCTATAAGTTTTCCGTCAGAAGCTGCATCAGAGAGGTCAATGCGAGCGAGCTTGCCGCCTATCTGGCGGAGGGGATCGGCTCGGGCGGCGGACATTACGAAAAGGCGGGCGGCTTTATCAGTCTGAAGCTGTATGAGGAGCATTATCCGACCCTGCACACGGAGGGGTATTTCAACAACCGCATGACGCAGTATTTTGACAGCTATGAGGTGATTTACGCGGGAGAATATACCGCTGAGCTTACGTCGATGAAGCGGTATGTGAAAAAGAAGATTCCGGTTGCCTATGTGCGCGCGGGCGAGGTGCTCCCGGTCGGCACGCCGATCACGATCCGGACGGCGGACGGCGACTTTGAAATGACCGTGGAGGAGGATCTCTATATCATGATCGGCGTCAAGGGGGACGTTTACCCGAAGCGCCGCGACAGATTCCTGAAATCCTATGCGGTTCTGGACGAGACACATGACCGCAGCGAATTTATCCACAATACGGAATATGTTCCGGTCATCAAAAACAGAAACAGCGGGCAGGATCTTCTGCTGACGGATTATGCGCACGGCTGTATCCCGTCCGGAAAGGTGCATATCCATGCCCGACCGCTGGAAAAGGGAGTAAAGGTCTTTACGACATGGGATAAAAACCGTTACATGCTGGGAAGACCGGGCGATTACCTCGCCGTCCGCTGCGACGATCCCGGCGATATCTACGTCGTGGAGCGCGATCTGTTTGAAAAAAGCTATGACGAAGTAAGGTGACGGTTCCGGCAGGATACTTCTTGATAATCTGCGCCGGTTTTGTTATCATAAGGGAAAGGCTTGGAAAGGCAAGGAAGACAAAATGAGCGATATGGAATCAAAAAATTTTATTGAGGTGATGATCGATAAGGATCTGGCGGAGGGCGTTTACGATACCGTACACACCCGTTTCCCGCCGGAGCCGAACGGCTATCTGCACATCGGACATGCCAAGAGCATTCTCTTAAATTACACGACGGCGAAGAAGTACGGCGGAAAGTTCAACATGCGCTTCGACGATACCAACCCGACGAAGGAGGATGTTGAGTTCGTGGAATCCATCAAGGCGGATATCCGCTGGCTCGGCGCAGACTGGGAGGACAGGCTTTTCTTCGCATCGGATTATTTCGGGCAGATGTATGAGGCGGCGGTAAAGCTGATCCGGAAGGGGAAAGCGTATGTCTCCGACCTCACCGCAGAGCAGATAAAGGAATACAGAGGTTCGTTTACGGAGCCGGGAAAGGAAGATCCCGCAAGAGCGCGCTCCGTGGAGGAGAACCTCGCGCTCTTTGAGGAGATGAAAAACGGAAAATACGCGGACGGAGAGAAGGTGCTGCGGGCACGCATCGACATGGCTTCCCCGAACATCAACATGCGCGACCCCGTCATTTACCGCGTGGCGCATATCAGCCATCACAACACGGGAGATACCTGGTGCATTTATCCGATGTACGACTTTGCGCATCCGATCGAGGACGCGATCGAGGGGATCACGCACTCTCTCTGTACGATGGAATTTGAGGATCACAGACCGCTCTACGACTGGGTTGTCAGGGAGCTGGAATACCCGCATCCGCCGAGACAGATCGAGTTTGCAAAGCTCTATCTGAAAAATGTCGTGACAGGAAAGCGGTATATCAAGAAGCTGGTACAGACGGGCGTGGTAGACGGCTGGGACGATCCGAGACTGGTATCCATCGCGGCGCTGCGGCGCAGGGGCTTTACGCCGGAGTCCATCAAGATGTTCGTGGAGATGTGCGGCGTATCCAAGGCGAACTCCATCGCGGATTACGCGGCGCTGGAGTACTGTATCCGCGAGGATTTAAAGGCAAAAGCGCCCCGGTATATGGCGATCCTCGACCCGGTAAAGCTTGTGATCGACAATTATCCGGAGGGACAGACGGAGCTTTTGCCCGCCGGAAACAATCCGGAGAACGAGGCGCTCGGGACGAGAGAGATTCCGTTCGGGAGAGAGCTGTATATTGAGCGGGACGACTTTATGGAAGAGCCGCCGAAGAAGTATTTCCGTATGTTCCCGGGGAATGAGGTACGTCTCATGAACGCATATTTCGTGACCTGTACGGGCTGCGTAAAGGATGAAGACGGGAATGTGACGGAGGTACACTGTACCTATGATCCTGCTTCCAGGGGCGGAAACAGTCCCGACGGCAGGAAGGTAAAGGGAACGATCCACTGGGTAGCCGCACAGACGGCGATAGAGGCAGAGGTCAGACTCTATGAGAACCTGATCGACGAGGCGGTTGCCGACGAAAAAGGCTCTATCTATAACGAAGCGGGCGAGCTGTATCTGAATCCTGCCTCTCTTACGGTGAGGAAGTGCTATCTGGAGCCTGCGTTTGCGGGGGCGAAGGCATACGACAGATTTCAGTTTGTCAGACAGGGGTTCTTCTGTGTGGACGCAAAGGATTCTACGGCGGAAAAACCCGTGTTCAACAGGATTGTATCGTTAAAGAGCTCGTTTGTTCTGCCGAAGAAGGATTAACAGGAGGGGAAAATAATATGGGTATTTTATCAGGACTTGGCGGTCTCGGACTCGGAGGGCTTGAGGGAGTAGACATTTTCGAAGAAGAGGAAAAAGAGGAAAAAAAGAAAGCGGCTGCGGCTGCTCCGGTCAAAGTGGAAGAGAAGGATCTGATCTACGAGAAGAGCTTTAAATGTCCGGTCTGTGAGAAGGAGTTTCCGGCGAAGATCATGAAGAGCGGAAAGGCGAAGCTGATCGGAACGGATGCGGATCTTCGGGCGAGACATGACGGAATCGATTCCGTAAAATATGACGTGGTGCTCTGTCCGCATTGCGGTTATGCGGCGCTCGGCAGATATTTTACGGTCATCGGCGCGACACAGGCAAAGCTGATCCGTGAGAAGATCAGTGCGAATGTGCGCATTACACAGTACAATAACGAGACATACAGCTATGAACAGGCATACGAGCGGTATAAGATCGCGCTTGCGTGCGCTGTGGTAAAAAAGGCAAAGGCGAGCGAGAAAGCGTATATCTGCTTAAAGAGCGGCTGGCTGATGCGCGGCTGGCGCGAGAGTCTTCAGGCGGAAGACGGCGATAAGAAGCTGATCGCTGAGCTGACGAAGCAGGAGGACGAATATCTCCAGAACGCCTACAAGGGCTTTGCCGAGGCGAGACAGACGGAGAGCTTTCCCCTCTGCGGCATGGACGAGATCACGGTGGATTATCTGCTTGCCGTGCTTGCGGCGCGGTTTAAGAAATATGACGTCGCAAGTAAGCTGCTTTCTTCTATTCTGACTTCAACGATGGCGAATGCGAGGACGAAGGAGCGGGCGCGTGAGCTGAAGGAGCAGATCGTCGCACAGATGAAGAACGGCGCGCATTGAGACGTTTTAGGGCAGCCGGGCTGTTTTGGAAACGGGAATATTTATAGGAAATATCTATATAAGAGACGACGATACGTCGGCATAGTAAGAGGGAAATTTCGGAGGGGAAGCTTCTGGAGGGGAGAGGCTTCCCTCTGCGCGTTCTCCGACGGTAACAGTCTGACCCGCAGTATTTACAAAGGCACGTTCCGTGCTTTGCTCATAATCGGGCGCTTCGCCAATCACCGGCAAAATGCCCCGTTCATGCAGACGGGATTCGTGCATTTTCCGGTGATGGCGGAACTGTTGCAGGATATTCAGTTGTCCGTCAGAGGAGGTTCTTCCCCGGGGGCATCCTCTTCATCGAAGAATTCCTCTACGGTCTCGACCGTGTCAGCCGGCTGCGTTTTCTCTGCCAGCGTCTCCTTTAACGGAGTAAAGGCTTTGGAAGCCCCTGCATTGGAGTCTGCGTCTTTTTCGGAGCTCTCCGCGTTTTCCGACGCGGCAGCATCTTTCGCGCAGGCGGTCTCCCCGCCGCGGTTCAGCGGAACATAGCTGCGTGAGTCGTCTGCGGCATCCTCGGACGCGTCGCTGAAATCGTCATAGTCCTCATCCGCAGAGCTGTCGTTTTCGGAATCCTTTTTCTGAAGGTAGTAATGAGCCGCAGCGGCAGCAGTACCGACTGCCGTGGCGAACAGCAGAAACTTTTTAAATTTTTTAGCCATAGGGTACTCCCTCCTTGTGTTTTATGGGTCTTGAAAAGAATCGTTTTCAGCCTCTGACACCATTTTAATACTATTGTTGGAAATAGAAAAGGGAATCTATACAAGTTTAGAAAAATTTTAGCAACAGGAGCGCGATTATGAACGAAAAGTTCTTTGATCTGAAAAAGGAAAAGCAGGACAGGATGATCAATGCCGCGCTGAAGGTGTTTGCCCTTCAGGGGTATCGTCATGCGAGCACGGACGACATGGTAAGGGAAGCGGCGATCAGCAAGGGACTGCTCTTTCATTATTTCGGAAGCAAGCTCGGCGTATACCGGTTTATCTATGATTATAGCGTCAGATACATGACGTTGGAGCTGAAATCGACGGTCAGTCCTGCGGAGACGGATCTGTTTGAGATCCTAAAGCAGACGGAATGCGCCCGTATGCACGCCATGCGCGGATATCCGTATATGCAGCAGTTTTTAAACCGTTCCCTGTCGGAGGATGTCAGCGAGGCGCTTCTTGCGGTTGAGGAAAAGCGGACGGCGTTGGAGACGGTATACGACGCGATAGACGCGCAGATCGATTACCGTGCGCTCAATGCCGGAGTTGACGGGGAGAAGCTGCGGAAGATGCTGGATTTTACGATCAAGGGACTGATGACGGAGCGGTTTCAGGATGCTTCCTTTCAGCCGGAGATGCTGTATGAGGAGATCTGCGGTTATCTTGCGATGATGAAAAAGCTTGTCTGCGCCGGAGAGTGACAGGCGCAGACGGATTTTTACAGTGTGTTTTTTTTAAAAGGCTATCTGCCGGGGCGGTAAGGCGCGTCAGCGGGATAGCCGCCCTTTAATTTCTGCATGCCGCGCTGGATGGCATCCTTTGAATTTTTCCAGTCGGCGTCTTTATTCCGGTAATCAAATTTTTCGACCAGCCAGGAGACATCCTCCGAAAGCCGTTCCATATTTTTCTCCATAAGCGGGAACATATGCTGATAAAAGTCTTCCTTTTCGCGATCGTTCAGCCGGCTCTCCGATGCCTCGCAGAGCGCTCCGAAATGAGAAAGACAGAAGCCCTTACCCTTCAGCACGCGGTCGCGAAAGTCAGGATCCTGCTTCCAGAGGTAAAAAAAGGTGTCCAGGTAACGGTCGTAGGTTTCCCGATACTGCTTACAGATATAACAGGAGGCGTTTTTATCCCGTACCCATGCCGCGATGGCATTTCCGTTTTCCGTATTTTTCCGAAGCTTTTCCCGAAGAGAGCTTTTTCCCGGACGGAAGCCCTGAAATTCGTCCTTCATCTCCTTAAGCATGCGCTGATAATGCGTTTTTAAGATCCAGGCATTTCCGAGTGTGTTTCCGTAGTCGAACATCATTTTAAAGTGCGGTCGGCAGAACCCCGCAAGGTCGGTCTTTTCCCGAATGTCCGCCTCCATATAGGAAGCGCTGCTTCCCAGAACAAAATCCAAAAGATCCTGTTCGACGCTGCGCGCGATAAAGCAGAAAGGGCATTCGTCGTCCGCGTTCACGGCATCGTTTAAGGGAATGGTATAGAGCTGTTCTTTCATATGGCAGATGTCTCCTTTTGTACCGTCTTTGTCGGTGCGTTCATGCCGCCCGGGGCATGGAGTATACGCTTTACAGTAACGGTAGCAGATTTTGCAGGATCGTGCAAGCGTGAAATAAAAAGGTTGACAATTGCTTTAATACTCGTTAGAATGAAAAGTGATGTCT
>CAZVWN010000007.1:0-2010 GCA_964631065.1 uncultured Acetatifactor sp. | reverse complement strand
GAAATAAAAAGGTTGACAATTGCTTTAATACTCGTTAGAATGAAAAGTGATGTCTGTAGGACAAATCCCAAAAGAACGGATGCGGAAAGGCGTAAAAGGCGGATGAAAGCGGCAGGGCGGTGTCTGAAATACATAGTGGTCTTTGTGATCACACTGTTTTCCCTGACCGGGCTGCTGGCTGCGGCGGCGCGGATTCCCCGGAGTGCCATCCGGGAGAACGTCCTTGCGTCTGCGGAATATTTATGTGAGGACAGGGTGTTTCCCGTGCTGTCAGAGAATGTGTCGGGCAGTAAGATCGACCGTTACGCGGACTCCATCCTGCTGGGGATCGCCTGGCAGTATGACGCAGAGCATCCGCTTTCCTCTGTCATGCGGTCAGCGTATTATTACACGCCGTATCAGAACGAAAACGAAAATCTTCTGGATGCCGTGACGGAAGGGTATGAGGCGAACCAACAGTATCTGCGCTATTGGCACGGCTCGAACGTGATCGTCCGACCGCTGCTTGTCTTTCTGGAGCTGAAGGAAATCTATGTGTTAAACGGCGTGCTGCTGGCGGTGCTCGCGCTCCTGCTGCTCGCGATGCTTTTCAAAAGAGGAGACCGCGCGGCTGCGGCGGGGATTGCGCTGGGACTGCTCATGACGGGGGTATGGTTTGTTCCGCTCTCGCTGGAGTATACCTGGACGTTTCTGCTGATGCTGCTGTTCTCCGTCATCGGACTGCGGCTGGCAGAGCGCGGGAAGCTGACGGGAAGCTTTTTTATGATCGCCGGCATGGTGACGAGCTACTTTGATTTTCTGACAACGGAGACGCTGACGCTGCTTGTACCGCTTCTGTTGATTCTTTCCGCAGAAAAAAAAGACGGCAGGGCATTTCCGAAGCAGTTTTGCAGGGCAGGAAAGGCGGCGGGCTTCTGGGGCGCAGGGTATGCGGGTATGTGGATCTCGAAATGGCTGCTTGCCTCCGTCGTGCTCGGGGAAAATGTCATGCCGTATGTCTCGGAGCATATCGGAGAGAGATTAGGCGGCGGGATCGGCGTTGACCTTTGGACGTATCTTACGGGGGCGGTCGGGAAGAATATCAGCTGTCTCTTCCCGTTTGATTACGGTGTCGGCGGATGGCTTGCGGGATTTGCGGGTCTGCTCTTTATCGCGTATGTGGCTTATGTTTACCATAAAAAGCGGATTACATGGGATGCGGTATTACTGTATGCGCTGATCGGGCTGGTTCCCTATGTAAGGTATCTTGTCCTGCATAACCATTCTTATCTCCACTTTTTCTTTACCTATCGGGCGCAGCTTGCGACGGTGCTCGCCGTCGTGCTGATTCTCGGGGAGATAACGGAGAGGAGGTGGCTGCCGCATGCGGATGCGCGAAGAAGAAAGCCTTGAGCTTACGGTGCTCATGCCCTGTCGGAACGAGGCGGCGACCGTTGCGGCATGTGTGGAAGAGGCGAAGGAATTTCTGCGCGGTCACGGAATTAGCGGGGAGATCCTTGTCGTGGACAATGCCTCTGAGGACGGTTCGGCGGCGCTTGCCCGGGCACACGGCGCGAGGGTAATCCGGGCGGAGCGTAAGGGATACGGAAATGCGCTCCGGACGGGCATGGAAAACAGCGCGGGACGTGTCATTATCATGGGAGACTGCGACACGACCTATTCGTTTGAGGAGATTGGAAAGATGTACCGGCTGCTCGCGGAGGGGCAGTGCGATATGGTGATCGGCAACCGTTTCGCGGGCGGTATGGAGCGGGGGAGTATGCAGCTGTCGCACCGCTGGGGCGTCAGATTTCTTTCCCTTTGCGGCAGGATACGGTTTCGCACGGATGTCCGCGATTTTCACTGCGGACTGCGCGGACTGACAAGAAAGGCGGCGGAGACGCTTACGTTTCGGACGACCGGCATGGAATTTGCGACGGAGATGATCGCGGAGGCGGCGCGGCAGAGACTGCGCATCGGGCAGACGCCCGTCAGCTTACGACGCTGCCGGTACGGGCGGGAATCCAAGCT
>CAZVWN010000006.1:23124-30413 GCA_964631065.1 uncultured Acetatifactor sp. | reverse complement strand
TCTCCCGCCTGCTGCATCTCCTGAAATCCGTTCTGCCTGAGCGCCTCGTAGAGGACGATCGCGACAGAGTTAGAAAGATTTAAGGAGCGGATGGTCGGAAGCATCGGGATGCGGATACAGTCCTCCTCATGCTCCACAAGAATTTCCTCCGGGATACCCGCGCTCTCTTTCCCGAACATGATAAAATCATCCTGCGAAAAGCTGACATCCGTATAGGAACGCTTCGCCTTTGTCGTCGCCATCCAGATTTTCGCGCCCGGATGCCGCTCCTTAAATTCCTCAAAATTGACATATCTGTGGAGATCCAGCGCAAACCAGTAATCCATCCCCGCGCGGCGGATTGCCTTTTCATCCAGCCGAAATCCAAGCGGCTCGATCAGATGCAGCGAGGTTCCCGTCGCAACGCAGGTTCTTCCGATGTTTCCCGTATTTCCCGGTATCTCCGGCTGATGTAAAATAATATTCAAAACAAATCTCCTCTTACAGCGTATGAGCCGGGACAAAAGCCTTCGCCCCTATGATATCAAACCCGGCTGCCGAACACTCCTGTCCGCAGCCGGATTTTTCTCATCGCGTCACCGCTCAGCCGCGCAGTCTCTGAATAAAGCGGTCCATTCTGCCGATCGCTTCCTTGAGACGCTCCAGCGAATATGCATATGAAATCCTAAGATATCCTTCCCCGCAGTCGCCGAACGCCGTTCCGGGTACAACGGCGAGCTTTTCCTCCTGTAAAAGTCTTTCCGCAAACTCATCGCTCGTCAGTCCGAACTCCTTAATACACGGGAAGACATAAAACGCCCCATACGGCTCAAAGCATTCCAGCCCCATCTCCTGAAACGCCTTCATCAGATACCGTCTGCGCTGATTATACGCCGCGCGCATCTGCTCGACATCCCCGTCTCCGTTCCGCAGCGCCTCAACCGCCGCACACTGGCTGGTCGTCGGCGCGCACATGATCGCAAACTGATGGATCTTTGTCATCTGCTGAATGATCTCGCGCGGCCCGCACGCATATCCCAGTCTCCAGCCCGTCATGGCATATGCCTTGGAAAAGCCGTTGATGAGAATCGTCCGCTCCTGCATGCCGGGAAGCTCCGCGATCGAGACATGCTTTTCCTTATATGTCAGCTCGGAATAAATCTCGTCCGACATGACAAAGATGTCATGTTTAATGATTACCTCCGCGATCGCTTCCAGATCCTTCCGCTCCATGATCGCTCCGGTCGGATTATTCGGGAACGGCAGAATCAGGATCTTCGTCTTCTCCGTAATCGCATCCTCAAGCTCCTGTGCAGTCAGCCGGAACTCATTTTCCCCCTTCAGGTTAATGATAACGGGCTTTGCCCCCGCAAGCACCGCACACGGCTCATAGGAGACATAGCTCGGCTGCGGGATCAGTACCTCATCCCCCGGATTGCACATTGCGCGCAGTCCCACGTCAATCGCCTCAGAGCCGCCCACCGTGATCAGTACCTCTTTCGCCGGGTCATAGGTCAGTCCCTGTCTTCTGTTCAGGTAACGGCAGATTTCCTCGCGCAGCTCCATCAGACCCGCATTCGAGGTATAATGGGTCTTTCCCTTTTCCAGCGAATAGATGCCCTCGTCGCGGATATGCCAGGGCGTATCAAAGTCCGGCTCGCCGACTCCGAGTGAAATCGCGTCCTTCATCTCGCTGACGATATCGAAAAACTTACGGATTCCGGACGGCTTTATCTCTACAACCTTATCTGCTAACGGATTTCTCATGGCGTAATCATCTCCCTTTCATCTTCATTATTCCGGGAGATCATGGTTCCGTGATCCTTATACTTTTTCAGGATAAAATGTGTCGCAGTGCTCAATACCGGCTCCAGCGTTGCCAGCTTTTCAGATACAAACGAGGACACCTCTCGCAGCGTCTTCCCTTCAATAATGACCATCAGGTCGTATCCGCCGGACATCAGATAGACGCTGCGGACTTCCGGATATTTCTGAATGCGTTCCGCAACGTTATCATATCCCTGTCCTCTCTGGGGGGTCACGCGCACCTCGATCAGTGCGGAAACCTTCTCATTATCCGTCTTTTCCCAGTTGATCAGCGTGTGATATCCGCAGATCACGCCCTCCTTCTCAAGCGCATCCAGCTCATTCACGACGTCCGTTTCATCCACGCCGAGAAGGATCGCCAGCTCTTTTAAGTCTATTCTGCTATTCTTCTCAATGATCGCAAGTAATTCGTCTCTCATTCTCAAACCTCTCCTTTTTCTTTCTGCTGCTCTTCCTGCCATCCGTACAGTGCATCCTGCTGCGGTCTGTCCAGATAACGCACCTCATCCTCATTCCGGATGATGCGCTCCTTCCCCGCGACGGTCTTTCCGATCACGGCAGCGGGAATCCCTTCTGCCTCCAGACGGCTTTTCAGCGCTTCCCCGTCCTCTGCCGCCATCAGCAGACAGCCTCCCGAAAGCAGCTCATAGGGATTTACGTTACAATATTCGCACACCTCTACCGTCTCCTGACGCAGAGGAATTTTTTTTAAGTCTATGTGCAGTCCAACGCCCGCCCGTTCCGCAAGCTCCCAGAGTGCGCCGAAAATCCCGCCCTCCGAGACATCATGCATGGCGCAAACGCCGGACTTAACGGCGGTAGCGGCCTCCGGAACAACGGACATCCAACGGTCCATACAGACCGCCTCATCCACAAGATAGGCAGGGTATCTTTCGCAAAGTCCTTCATACGACCGCCTCGCAAGGATCGCCGTTCCCTCCAGACCGATCCACTTGCTTAAAACGATATCCTGACCGGGCTTTACCGGCCGGTCTGCGCGCCACCCCGCAGTCGGAATCCCATATCCCGTAATCGTCATGACCGGACAGCCGACCGCTTCGCTGACGCAGGTCTGTCCGCCCGCGATCTGGACATGCAGCCGTGCGCAGACCGCCTCCGTCTCTGCCATCAGAGCTTTCAGCTCTTCCTCCTCCATGCTCTCCGGCAGCATCAGCGCCGTCATTACGGCAAAGCCCGACGCACCCGCCGCCGCCAGATTATTGATGCACCGCAAAAGCAGCTCCCCCGGAGGGATTGCCGTTCCGTATCCTCTCTCCGCAGTCACGCCGTCGGTCTGCACCGGAGAAGTCTGTACACAGGTCATGAACGCTTCCTGCCCGCAGGACGAAAAAACGGCGCAGTCTGCCCCTACACCTGCGCCACTTAACACTTCTTCCCTTTTTGTCCTGATCTGTCTCAAAACGGAACGCTTTAAAACGTTCACCGGTATCTTACCGATCTTCATGACCCGAACCTCTTCCCTCATGTTATCCGAGTTACTCCCTCGATCACTGTGCGCCTTCCGCACTCTCCGTCGCGGGCGGCGCCGTCAGTGCGGCGATCACGCTTTTGACATAATCGATGCTGCCGCTGCCGATTGCTGCCATGATCTGCTCATACGCCGCAGGATCCGCCGTAGCCGTTCCCACCGTTGCAGACCGGGGAACCATCTTATAATTACTGCTGTTTACCTGTGTCCGGCTTACCTCCACGCCGTCCTCTTTCACGATCTTCCAAAGCTTCGCCTTGTATCCGATATGCGCGCTTTCCGTGACAATATAACCGATCGGCTGCGAAGCGTCCTGATAGATCATATCCGCCGGCGGATAAATGACCTCAAGCTCCTCGCTCTCGTAGGTCACAGTCCTTCCGGGATCTCTCGTCTCCCTGCCGTAAATATTAAAAGTGATCTTTTTATTATCGGTGTAGCCTTCTATATAAACCGGATAATCCAGATTATTTACAAAACGGAAATCCTTGCCGGCGCTCTCCGCGATCGCCGCATCCGCAGACCGCGCCACATAGCTCACGACCATGGAGTGATTGTGACGCTCCGTGACATCCAGCTCTGCGAGCAGTACGGCATTGTAAAGCGTCGTGGAAACCTGACAGATACCGCCGCCCAGACTGTCAACCACCTTCCCGCTGACATAAGAGCCCGCCATATAATAGCCGTTCTTTTCCGTAAAGGGAGCTACCGTCTCATAGGTCGAAAATTCCTCCCCGGGATACAGAACCGTTCCGTCGATCAGACGGCAGCCGTTCTCCACGTTCGCGACCCGTGCCGCTTTCGACGTGGTATAAGACGTCGTAAAGCTTCCGAGGACATCCTGCACCTGCGAAAGCTCCTCCGCGCTTCCCTTCGGCTGCGTTTCCGCAACATCCAGCTCAATCCGGCATGCCTGATGATCCCACCCTTGTGTCAGATAATCGTTTACCCTGTCAATCGACGTCTCGACATCCAGTGCATAACCGGTCTGTCCCTCAACAACACGGAACGCTCCGTCCTCACGCACAAGCGAGTAATTCACCGGCTCCACATCATACTTTGCACACTCCTGCGTCAGGATATCATTGATCGCCTGGAGATCAAAGGAAAACTCTATCGGATAAATCCTGTTCTCATACTGCAGATCCTTGAGAACCTTATATCTTTCAATGACATTTCCATGCTGACCGATCTCTGCCGCATCAGTGACAAGCTCCGGATTTGCCCAGCGGATCCCAAGCTCTTCTGCCGTAACGGTAATCTCGTTTCCTTCCGCCGCGATCAGCGTGATCTGTGTTGCGCCGAGACTGTCAACATACTCCTGAATGGCAGTCTGCGCCTGTTCGGCAGTCATTCCGGACAGCCCGATAGTTTCGGCATAGATTCCGGCTTTGATCGTGTCCTCCCCCTTCGCCTTTGCGCTTACGCCGGGTATCAGAAGGCATAAAAACAGCGCCGGGATCAAGAGGCACGCCCGCTTCAATCCTTTTTTCATAACGGCTCCAATCTCCATCTGTCAGACAGCTTAAACGATTGAATTACTAAATACAATATGCTAAAATAGGAACGACCATGGCAAGTACCAGGATGATAATGATCACTGTAGAAATCTTTTTCCTGGTCTTCTGATTGTTGAAATTAAACATAGCAGTCTCCTAACCGCCCGCACGGGCAAAAAGCTCAACTCTGAAAGGATATTATATATGAATTTATTTCTTTTGGCAAGTTTTATCGTACTTGTGATCCTTCTCTCAAGGCAATTGAAAAAACAGTCAAAAATACGCGCACAGAAGGAAGAATCCTTCTGGTCGCGCGAACGCCGTGCGAATGCCGTGCGGCGGAAATCTCTTGACGATCTGAATTATATTAAGATTCCTCTGGAAGCCTTCCCGACCGCTCTTCTGAACGACAGGGGGGACGTACTGGAATGTATCGGCATCCTTGAGGATCTTACCTCACAGAAGATCTTAAATCTGACCGGTCTGTCAAATACCGATCTGAAGCTCGAATACGGCACGGCAAACCTGAATCTGCTCTCCGAATACGATCAGAACTACACGGTTCTTGCCCGCACGCTGCAGAAGTGGGCTGACATTCTGATCCAAAACGGTTATGCAGGGGAAGCCGTTCCGCTGATGGAATTTGCCGTCAGCACCGGAACGGATGTCAGCCGCACCTATTACGCCTTAGCGGAGTATTATACTGCCGTCGGGCGGGAGGAGGAGATCCGCAGACTGCGGGAAACAGCTAAAAATCTGCGCTCCGGCTCCCGCGACATCATCCTAAAGCATCTGCGGGCGGGAGATTTTGACCGTTCTTAAGCTGCGGCATCCTCCTGCTTTCCCGCCTCATGCCGCTGCAATGCCGTATCTGTAAACATTCTATGCGTTCTGCGGGGCGGTCAGAACCTCTTTCCCGGAATTTACAGGCTCCTTACGAATCTGTCGAAGGCGTTCTGCCCTTCCTCCGTTCTCTTATAGACGCCGGCATCCTCCAGCACCTCCATGAATACCCGTCCGATCTCTGTCTCGATGACAGTATCTATATTAGAAGCGTCGATGCTCTCATAACGTGGACGAAATTCCCCGACCCAGTCCGCATGCTTTGCCAGCGCTTCCTCTTCCCGCAGATCCTTTCCTGTAAGCATTGCGCTCTTTAACTGCTCCATCTCGTCCTTCAGCCTCGCGGGCAGCACCGCCAGCCCCATCACCTCGATCAGACCGATATTTTCCTTCTTGATATGATGCAGCTTCGCATGGGGATGGTAAACGCCGAGCGGATGCTCCGGAGTCGTCATATTGTTCCGCAGTACCAGATCCAGTTCAAATTTTTCCCCGCGCTTTCTCGCGATCGGCGTGATCGTATTGTGCGGCTCTCCGTCCGTATACGCGTAGATAAAGGCATCCTCATCCGTATACCCGCGCCATTTTTCAAGAATGCGGTCCGCCAGCGCAATGATGCGCGCCGTATCCGCCCCGGAGAGCCGGATCACAGACATCGGCCATGTTACAATTCCCGCTTCGACGTCCTCAAAGCCCGCCACGGAAAACCTACGCTCCACCGGCGCCTTCGCCATCGCGAACTCATAGTGCCCGCCCTGAAAATGGTCATGGCTTAAAATCGAGCCGCCGACAATCGGCAGATCGGCATTCGAGCCGACAAAATAATGCGGAAACTGCTTTACAAAATCAAACAGCTTACAGAAGGTGTCATGTTCAATTTTCATCGGAACATGCTCTGCGTTAAAAACAATGCAATGCTCGTTATAATAGACGTAGGGAGAATACTGGAAGCCCCACTGACTGCCGTTGATCGTCACGGGTATGATGCGGTGGTTCTGCCTCGCCGGATGGTTCAGTCTTCCCGCATACCCCTCATTCTCCTTACAGAGCAGACACTTCGGATAGCCGGACTGCTTCGCATTCTTTGCGGCGGCAATCGCCTTGGGATCCTTTTCCGGCTTGGAGAGGTTGATCGTAATGTCGAGGTCTCCGTACTTCGTCCCGACAACCCACTTCTTATCCCGGCTCACCCGGTTCAGGCGGATATAGTTGGAAGCGCAGCTCAATCCGTAATAATAATCCGTGGCAGCCTCCGGAGACTCCTCATACAGCTCGCGGAATTTCCGTATTACCTCTCCCGGTCTCGGCATCAGCATCCCCATGATCTTCGTATCGAACAGATCCCGGTATGTCACGGTATTCTCCGCCATCAGTCCGTTTTCATATGCGTAATCGCACATTCTCCCGAGAACTGCTTCCAAGCCTGACGCATCCGCCACGACATCCGTGTCAGCATCCTCCATTTCATCCAACCCGAACAGCTCCAGCAGCCGGTTTGTCGTATAGATCACATCCTCTTTCGGTACAAGCCCTGTATCTTCCCCATATTTCACAAGCCTTCTGATATCCTGCCATATTCCCATACGCTTCCTCTTTTCCGAGCGGGCTGCCGCTCCCTGCCATCCGCTTCCGTCTCCCGGACAGCCTGTTTT
>CAZVWN010000006.1:0-23024 GCA_964631065.1 uncultured Acetatifactor sp. | reverse complement strand
GCTCCCTGCCATCCGCTTCCGTCTCCCGGACAGCCTGTTTTTCTTTTTGAATTTCTTTCCGCCTTACAATCCGGTCCTCCCCCGGACAGCCTGTTTCCTTTTTGAATTTCTTTCCGTCTTACAATCCGGTCCTCCCCCGGACAGTCTGTTTTCTTCGGAACTTCCTTCCCGCCTTACAGCACTGTCGGACCGTCTCCGACCTCAACTACATAGAAATCTGCCGCATAGCCGATCTTCTCCTGATAGGCAGCGCCGACCTTTTCGATAAAGGTATCGATCGCCTCATCCTTTACGATGCTGACCGTACAGCCGCCGAAGCCCGCTCCCGTCATACGGGAACCGATCACGCCGTCGATCTTCCACGCCTCCTCTACCAGCGTATCCAGTTCCATCCCCGTTACCTCGTAATCATCGCGCAGCGATACATGGGACGCGTTCATCAGCTTTCCAAATTCCGCAACGTCATTCGCCTTCAGCGCTTCCACGGCGCGGATCGTCCGCCGGTTCTCATAAACGGCATGCTTTGCGCGCTTTCTGCGGGTTTCACTCTGGATGATCGCCGCGAATTTCTCAAACGTCTCTTCATCCAGATCGCCCAGCGTCTTTACCTTGACAACCTGCTGTAATTCCGCAAGCGCCGTCTCGCATTCACTGCGTCTTTCGTTGTACTTGGAATCGCCGAGCCCGCGCTTTTTATTGCTGCACGCGATCACAATCTTTGCTCCCGCAAGCGCAATGGGCGCATACTCATAGGACAGATCTGCCGTATCGAGAAAAATGGCATGATCCTTCTTTCCCATTGCGATCGCAAACTGATCCATGATGCCGCAGTTTACCTTATTGAAATGATTTTCGGAATACTGCCCGATCAGCGCAAGCTCCTGATTCGTCACATCAAAGCCGAAAAAGTCTCTCAATATGTATCCCGTCAGAACCTCTACGGACGCAGAAGACGAAAGTCCGGAGCCGTTCGGAATATTGCCGTTCAGCAGCAGATCCATCCCGTAAGGAACTGTCATTCCCTTTTTCCCGAACGCCCACATAACCCCCTTCGGATAATTCGTCCAGTCCGCCTCCTTCGAGGGAACAAGCTCTTCCAGAGAGGATTCCATCACACCGAGCTGCTCAAAATTCATGGAGTAAAAGCGCAGCTTATTATCCGTTCTCTTCCGCGCAACCGCGTAGGTTCCTATCGTCAGCGCGCAGGGGAACACATGCCCGCCGTTATAATCCGTATGTTCTCCGATCAGATTCACTCTGCCTGGCGCGAAATAAACCTTTGCGTCCTTACTGTCTCCGAATACTTCCTCAAATTTCTTTAAAATAAGCTCCTTCATTTTCCCGTACCCTGCCTTTCCGCAAGCTTTTTTGCTGTCCTTATGTTTCCACTATATAAAAAAAACAAACGGATTTCTACATCCATTTGTTTTTTGAAGCTGTCGTTTTGTTATTTCATTTCTGCCCCTCCAGCAGCTTTGCAATCAGTCCCTCCACCTCATGCAGCTGCTCTCTGGTACTTTCCCTGTGACTCCGCCTCCGATACTGCGACGGCGACATCCCCTGCATCGCATGGAACGCCTTGGTAAAGACCAGCGCGTCACTGTAGCCGCAGGACAGAGCAATGCTCTCGATCGGATAAGCTGTGGAATCCAAAAGCTCCCTCGCCTTTGTGATGCGGAAGGTCGTCAGGAACTTCTGCGGAGACATACCGAGATAATTCTGAAACAGGGTATAGAGATAGCTTCTGTTGATACAGACATAATCCGCTACATCCGTCACCCTGATCGGATTACAGTAATTGCTCTGGATAAAGGAAAGCGCTTTTTTCACATACCGGTTCCCCTTGTCCTCCTCATCCTTCGCCACAACGCCCGCGCTCTCCGCCAGCACGGACAGAAAAACGCCGAGCTGACCATTTCTACGCAGATCATTCGCCATGCCGTAAGTATTATGCTCCATCATGTCACGGACGATCGCATACAGCTCCTCATCCCGATCGCAGAAAAAAATCGGATGTCTTGCGGACAGTCCCATCTCCGTCAGATATCCCGCCGCACGGCTTCCGCCGAAGCCGACCCAGAGATAGCTCCACGGCTCCGTCTCGTCCGCCTGATAAAACGCAAGCTCATCCGGCCAGATCAAAAAACCATACCCTGCCTCCAGACGGTATTCCTTGTCATGAAAACGGAACACGCCTTTTCCGCTTAGCACATAATGAATCAGATAATGCGGCTTTGAGGCGGGTCCGAAGCTGTGAAGACTCTCCGTCCGGGAACAGCCGCAGCAGTTTACATACAGGCTTCCCTGCCTGTCATTCTCAAAATCCAGCTTAAACGCTTTCTCCATACCCTTCCCCCTCTTTGGTCAGATACCCTCCGCCGCAGAAAAACGGCATCTTCTCACTGCTGCCGCAGATTTCCTTCTCCGTCAGTCTGCACGCCAAACGCCGCACTGTACTCATTCATCCGCCCGAGAATCCGCTCCGCATCCTCTTCCTTCGCCGGGGTAGGCCGGTAATCATTCCTGCTCTTTACGGAGCTGATCAGACAGGGGATGATCCTCGCCTCCGAGCCTTCCTCCAGCACGCCCTCCCGGAACACAAATGTCTGCTGAAAGATGATACAGTCCTTGTCGGCAGGATTCCGGTTCGCGCCGAAGCAGAAATTCCCCAGACTGTACACGATATACTTTCCCTTGTACGCTTCAATCCCCTGCAAGACATGCGGATGATGCCCCAGAACCAGATCCGCACCCATGTCGATACATTTCCTGCCAAGGCTCTGCTGATACTCCTCCGGAATATTTTCCCGCTCGATCCCCCAGTGACAGTTTGCCACCACAAGATCCGCTCCCTGCTCCCGCAGCGACGCAATTCCTTCCTCGAGAATTTTCTCCACCGCCGCGCCCTGTCCGACCTCGTTTACCGAGATAAAGCCGATACGGATCCCCTTCGTCTCGTACATCCCGAAATTCCGGTCATACGCATAGACAATACCGCGCTCTTCAAGAGCCGCTACCGTATCCGCCGTTCCCTGCTCATAATAATCCAGCCGGTGATTGTTCGCCATGCTGACCGCCTCGACGCTCCCCTCCGTCAGGATATCGGCAAATTCCGGATCTCCAAAGATGCAGTAGGTCTGCTCTTCCCGCCGCTTTTCTGCATCCGTCAGCGGTCCCTCGAGATTTACAATCGTCATATCGTCGCTGACAAAGATGTCAGAAACATTTTCCAGAAAGTAAGACGGACTCTGCTGCGTCCACATCTCCCGAAAAGACCAGGCATAGTCCTGTCCGACATAGTTGCCGAGCGTAACGTCCCCCGCCGCCGAAATCGTGATGGAAATTTCATCCGCATCCGCCCCACTTTCGGAAACTTCCCCCGCCTCTGTGTCTGACAGATTTTCAGAATCCTTATCGCCTGACACATCTGTCATATTTCCCGCATCCGCTATCTGCCCGCTGGCAGCCGCCGTTTCGCCGCACCCTTCCGAAATACCGCCATCCGCCGGATATTCCCGGTTGCCGGCGGGCTCTGCATCCAGCGGATACACCGGATTGACCGTCGGAACAATCGCATCCGCATCATCCCCGCAGCCGCTCAGCAAAGCGGCGGACAGAAGCAGCAAAAATACTCCCTTTTTCATATACGCCGCTCCCGTCAACGCTTCTTTATCATTCTGATCTCGTTTTTACTATAGATCTTCAAAACAATATACGCTTCCAAAAGCATCAGCGCAATACAGATCAGACTGACGACCCCGCCGAACAGGATGCCGGCTGTCAGCGTCGCCTCTGCCGCCACGCCGAATCCGACCACAAGACGTCCGCAGAAACGATTGTACTGCTTCACGTCCGTCACCTCGATCGGACGGCGGTTAAAAACCTCCGTGCGCTCCGTCGCCGTAAAAATCTTTACGGCAACATATACGCACATAACACCCACAAACGCAATAATCAGCATACCGTCACCTCATATTCTCAAAAAACCTCAGGCATTATCCCTTTGAAAAAGCTTATTCGTTGTCCGCCCTTGTTCCGGTTCTGACAAGCTTGATCTCCTTAATTTCCATACCGCTCATACCGAAGAACAGCTTGACATAGAAGGTATGAAGGAAGATCTGTGTCGGGAAATCGATCGTCTTCGTCTGCCACTCCTTCTCCGCGCCGGAAAGCGTAACCGTTCCCATGAGCAGTCTGTCCTGAAATACCGACAGCGGAAGCTGCGCAAGCGGCGCAGCGGATGCACAGGCGCGGCAGGTCACTTCAAGCCGGAACGTTCCCCGCAGTCTCACGGCAACCTCAAGCGTCGTCGCTTTTCCCTTCGCCGTATCAATCAGCGCAGGATCAACATTCACCTCATCATCCATCTCCAGCTTGATCATCGTACCGACCTCGGTATTTTCCTGCTCGGCATATTCTGCCAGCTCGCGGTCAAGCGCCGTCTCTCTTCCCGTCATCCGTAAGAACGCCGGCGTATCGATCAGGAAACGGCAGATATTCGCCGCGTTTCTCTGCAATTCTCCTCTTGTAACTCTTCCTGCCTGCAGCGCCTCCATTGTATTATCTTCGTTGGAATTTTCGGCAGCATTCGTTACAACCGCATACAGATCATTCTGCGCGCGTACCATCGCCGCCATGTTCTGCAGGCTCGCGCCTTCTCCCTCGTCATTCGCCTTCGCCCACCAGTCCGTCACGACAATTCCGGTATATCCCCAGTCGCCGCGCAGGATCGTCGTCAGCAGATCATAGCAGCCCGCCGTCCAAAGCCCGTTTACCGGTCCGTAGGTAGACATGATGGAGCGCGCCTGCCCTTCCTTCACGGCAATTTCAAAGCCCTTCAGATAAATTTCCCGGAGCGCTCTTTCCGAGACGATACCCTCTGCCAGATTCCGGCTGTGCTCCTGATTGTTGCACGCAAAATGCTTGATCGTTCCCGTAACCTGATACCGGTGCATACCGCGAAGCTGCGCCGCCGCCATTTTTCCCGTCAGCAGCGGATCCTCCGAAAAATATTCAAAATTTCTGCCGTTTAAGGGATTTCTGTGAAGATTCATCCCGGGACCAAGCAAAGATTCAATTTTGTTCTTGCGAAGCTCCAGCCCCTCCCATGCGTACAGCTCCTCAGAAAGCGCCTCGTTAAAGCTGCATGCCAGACAGGTTCCGTTCGGCATGGCAAACGCGATCGTCCCGCAGTCCAGCCTGATCCCGCTCGGCCCGTCCGCGCAGCACCCCAGCGGTATCCCGTAATGCAGAAGCCCCTCCGTCACGCCGCCGAAAGCGCCCGCTGTTCCCGGCGTTACCTTCGGAGAACACATCCCCTCCATCCGCACGATACAGCAAAGCTCTTCGTCCGTCAGCTGCGCGATAAACTCCTCCATGGAAACTTTTCCGCTCTCCACATCCGTAAGGCGGTATCCTTTATCTCCCGTACAGTCATACGTCGTCGGAAGCTTCTCAAGCCGTCTCGCGGCAGGATCCTGCGTCCGCAGCGATGCCTGCTGCCATTCCTGCTCATAGGTGCCGTCCGCCTTCTGTGCGCCCGGTCTCATGCAGGAAAATTCCAAAACCGGCGCCATCGCTTCCTCGAGCTGCTCTAAAACCTTCGTCTCCGCAAGCAGAAAACATCCCGCTTCCCTTGCATCGCGCACGTTTTCTCCCGCAAAGAAGCGATACTCTCCCGCTTCCAGCACAAAGCAGGATTTATGTCCCGTAACGCCGTTGTCGTCATAAGACGCGTACCGTTCCGCCGGAACGGAAAGCTCCAGCACCTGACTTTCTCCCGGCGCAAGCGTCTTCGTCTTTCCAAACGCACAGAGCACGCGCACCGCTTTCCCGAGCTTTCCCTGCGGCGCCTGACAATAAATCTGGACAACCTCTTTTCCTGCCCTGCTTCCCGTATTGGTAACGCGCGCCGTCACCGTAAATCCCTGATCGGGCGTTCCCGCAAGCGTCACGTCTGCCGCAAACTCCGTATAGGAAAGTCCGAAGCCGAACGGATAGAGCACCTTCTCCGGCGCAAAGGTCGAGAAATAACGGTATCCCACATAGATATCTTCTTTGTAAAAATTCCGGTCCGTATCGCCGTAATACTGCGTGGACGGATAATCGGTAATATCATAAGCAATCGTATCCGCCAGTCTTCCGGAAGGAGCAACATCCCCGCTCAATACGTCAAGGACGCCGTTTCCGCCCTCCTGACCGCCCTGCCATACATAGAGAACGGCTGACGGCTGATACTTCTCCACCCATTTCATGTCAATGATGTTGCCGACATTCAGCAGCACGATCGTCCGCTCAAACACACCGCAGACCGTCTCCAGCATCTCTTCCTCCGTTTTCGTCAGAAGATAACTGCCCTCCTCGATCAGATTATCCTTATCCTCGCCCGCTGTTCTGCCGATGATGATAACTGCCGTATCGGATTCCTCTCTCACGCGCTCCGCAAGCTCCCGCGATACCGGCATCTCCTCCTGAAACCAGGGCTCCATCGCCCAGCCGGTACCCGTGTCAAACGGATGCTCCGTAAGCCAGTCCTCATATACTTTTTGCAGGGACGCATTCAGCACAAACCGCTCATCGCTCTCCAGCGCTTCCCGGATTCCCGTCACATAAGCAGTATTTACCATACCGCCTGATCCGGTACCGCTCTTATAATAACAGAACTGACTCCGCCCGAAGAGCGCGATCCGGCTCCCTTTTAAAAGCGGCAGTACCTCCCCTTCATTTTTCAGCAGGACGATTCCCTCCGCCACTGCCTCTCTTGCCTTTTTCGCATACGCTTCCACAGAATAAACCTTCTTTTCCATCCGTTCGTCTCCCTATTCCGCCATTTGCACGGCCGCATACTCCGATTCAATTTTCACCATCAGGGAATCTGTACGGACGCTCCCGTTTTCCACCATTCCCCAAATCTGAGTATAAGCTAATTCTGTTCCAAAGGCTACTCGTTTTTTGCTATTTTCACACATCCGCTAAACACATGCATTTCATGCTATGCCGTATCAAAAAAAGTCTGCCGGAACATTCCCGACAGACTCTGCTTTTCTTATCCGATTCCCCTTTTATGCCTTCCGCTTACAGCTGCTTTCTAAGCGTCGCCGCCTGCGCGCGCTTTGACAGCGGCAGACGATAGAGGGCAAGTGAAATCCCGTATTGCAGCAGACAGCTCAATACAATAATGGCAAAGCCGAGCAGCGAGATCTGCAAAAATAAGCCGTTGCTCTCCCAGAGCCGCACGCGCCCGGAACCGGTCAGCAGAAAAGCGTAACTGGGAACAAACAGCGCCACAAAAAATACCGTTCCCAGCACAAACAGCTTATACGCGACAGCCGTATACAGAATGACGACCCCCATGATCACCGCCGTAAAAAGGAGCTGCTCCGCAATCCTTTGCGTCTCCTCCGGCTTTAACAGGATACAGACATACTCCTCCGCCACCGTAATCAGAAAGGCAATGCTCATAAATACCAGATTCATCACGGTAGGAACCGAGGTCTGCAGCCGCTTCCTTGCCGGCGAGGTCTGCGCCAGATTGGAGATACTGACGGAGCTTAACATCTGTACCAGAAACAGCGACGAAAGCATGGTAAAATATCCTCCGGGAAAACCCGCCACATCCCCGGAAACAAAATTGATCGCCGTCATGAATCCTCCGACAATGATCATCACGCCGGCAATGATCATGCTGCTCTTCACCGCATGCGCATATTTCAGCATCCTTATCCCCAGCCTGAAATCCTTAATCATGATAACCACCCTCCACTTTTTTCATCACCGTCCGTACCGCAACAATGCTCACCGCTACAGAAAAGAAAAGCAGCGCCGCCGGACATATCACCCACGCCCATATCCCCGTCGAAGGATACAGAAGATACAGAACCGCTGCCACGATTGCCGCGATGTATCCCGCAAGACAGTTTATCCAATGATAGCAGCCAAACCGCGCAAGGAACGTCGCTGCCGTAGAAAACGAATAACACAAAAGCGCCGGAACCAGCCATTGCAGGATGCCGTCCGCCGTGCTCTCCGCCGTCGTGACCGCCGCTCTGTACTCTATAACCTTTGCGATACCCGTTACCGCAAGCGCCGTCAGAAGCTTCCTGATAAGATCGCCCCTCAGCATCCCCCGCATCATATCCATACCTCTCGGGGAAGTCTTCAGATAATCCATATTTTCCGCATACTTACTCTGGATCCCGCCCAGATACCAGTTATCCGCGAGCACCTCCGCAAACAGCAGCAGTGCCATGACGATAGCCGCACCCATATATTCCATGACGCCGACTCCGAAAAGCTGCAGCAGGATCAGCGCGACGGGGATTCCCGCAAACATGACGATTTTATAGACAAGCGAGGTAAAGACCAGATAATTTTTTATTTTCCGCCTCATCTTCATCACCCTCTCCGTACAGATTTTAATGCCGTATTCGCCTTCATGATCGCGACACTGATCTGCGTAAGCGACGGCGTCTCCACGGAAATATCCATGCCCGCAAGACCGTCCAGCTTCTCCGCCAGACAGATTCCCTCAAACCCGAAGGAGCTTTCGGTCATGGTATACAGTATTTTTTTCGCCTCTGCCGCGTCTGCCGCCTCTCCCTTCACAAGAACATACTTCTCCTTTAAATCCTCCACAAACCCCTGCTCGACGACATTTCCGTGCTCCAGGATGATCGCATAATCCGTCACGTTCTCCATGTCGGAAATATTGTGCGTAGAGAAAAATACCGAATGCTCCCCGTTTCCCTGCTCCAGATATTCCCGGATGATGTCGCAGAGCTTATCCCGCATGAGCGGATCCAGCGGAGAAGCCGGCTCATCGAGGATCAGAAGCTTTGTATCCCGCGCAAGAACCGCCGCCAGCATCAGCTTCATCCTGTTTCCGTCCGAAAGATCCTTCACGCCCTTTGTAATGCCCGTCGGAAGATCCAGCTCCTGACAGATTTCGCGGAATCTGTCGGAATGAAAGTTATCAAATAGGAGAGAACTGATCTCTTCCACCTGCTTTATCGTCCAGTGCGGCAGAAAATAACTTCCCGGTCCCGTATATCCGATCCTTTCCTGTACCTTACCATCCGTCATCTTCTCCCTGCCGAAATAGCTGATCTCTCCCTGAAAATCCAGTCGGATCCCCGCGAGCAGATTCAGAAGCGTCGTCTTTCCCGCGCCGTTCTCTCCGATCAACGCCGTCGCAAATCCTTTGGGAATCTGCAATTCGGGAACGGAAAGCTCAAAACCCTTAAATTTTTTCCTGATTCCGTCCGCTTTTATTACCTGATCCATTTCCATTGTCATTTTCCTTTCCCAAACCTTTCCCTGTCACAATGCAGCTCACTCGCTGTCCATACTCAGCAGCGTTTCCAGCGTCTGCTTCAGCTCCGCATGGCTCATTCCCGCCATATCCGCCGCCTGTATCGCTTCCAGCAGTGCGTTTTCCACCTTGCGCATATGCTGTTCCCGCAGCATCTCACTGTCCTGCGCATTGACATAAAAGCCTTTTCCCTGCGCCGCCGTGACAAGTCCCTCCGCCTCCAGCTGCTCATATGCCTTCATCGTCGTAATCACGCTGATCTTTAAATCCCGCGCCAGTCCCCGGATCGACGGAAGATAATCGCCCTCCTTCAGTCTCCCCGCAAGAATGTCGGTTTTCAGCTGCTCTGCGATCTGCTGATAAATGGGTATTCCTGAATTCTGCAACAGCTTCAAAGTTGCCACCTCCTTTTGCTGTTTATATGTTATATATACAGCATAACCAGAATGTTGTCAAGGGATTTTTGCAGTATTTTAATCTTACTGCTGCCCCTGAATAAAAAAAATAGAAAGGCTGAATTGTTATGGCACTCCCGTCTTGACAAATATCCGATTTCGGATTATATTTCCATAGTACAGGCTATCAGTACGATATCTGTTAAACGACGAGAAAGCGGGCAGATCCGCAGAATCTGCCCTGCAAATTAACAAAGGAGTTCAAAAATGTCCGCGAAAATTCAATTGTCCGATCACTTTACCTACCGGAAGCTGTTTCGGTTTACCCTGCCCTCCATCGTCATGATGGTCTTTACTTCCATCTACGGCGTAGTAGACGGCTACTTTATCTCAAACTATACCGGCAAGACCGCATTTGCCGCCGTCAACCTGATCATGCCGTTTATCATGATCCTCGGCGGTATGGGCTTCATGATCGGTACGGGAGGTACCGCGCTGGTTTCCGTTATCCTCGGTCAGAAGGACCGGAAAAAGGCAGACAGATACTTTTCCATGATGATCTACCTGACGATCCTGCTGGGCATTGTCCTTACCGTTGTCGGCATCGCCTTTATGGAACCGATCTCCGTGCTGCTCGGCGCAACGCCTGAGATGCTTCCCGACTGCGTGCTTTACGGGCGGATCGTGATCGGCTTCGTCATCGTATTCATGCTGCAGAATGTCTTCCAGAGCTTTCTGATCGCTGCGGAAAAGCCGAAGCTCGGTCTTGTCGTGACCGTGATCGCCGGTGTGACAAATATGTTTCTCGACTGGCTGTTTGTCGGTGTCTTCCATTGGGGCGTTGCGGGCGCTGCCGTTGCGACGGGCCTAAGCCAGTGTGCCGGCGGACTGATCCCGCTGGTTTACTTCCTGCTGCCGAACAAGAGTCTTCTGCGGCTGGTTCCGACAAAATTAGAGCTGATGCCGATCCTGAAGGCGTGCGGAAACGGCTCTTCCGAGCTGATGAGCAATGTCTCCTCCTCAATCGTCAGCATCCTGTATAACTTCCAGCTGCTGAAATATCTCGGGGAAAACGGTGTCTCCGCCTATGGTGTGCTGATGTATGTACAGTTTATCTTCATCGCGATCTACGTCGGCTACTCGATCGGCTGTGCGCCCATTGTCTCATACCATTACGGCGCCGGAAACACGGACGAGATGAAAAACATGCTGAAAAAGAGCATAACGCTCATGGGTGTACTCGGCGTGATCCTCTCTGCCCTTGCGTTTGCACTGTCCGGCCCGCTCGCAAAAATATTCGTCGGCTATGACGCAGAGCTTTTTGAACTGACCGCGCACGCTTTCCGGCTGTTCGCGTTCTCCTTCCTGCTGGCGGGCTTTAACATTTACTGCTCCTCCTTCTTTACCGCGCTCAACAACGGTGCGATCTCCGCAGCGGTTTCCTTCCTGCGGACGCTGCTGTTCCAGACCTCGGCAGTCATCGTTCTGCCGCTGCTTCTGGGCGTTGACGGTATCTGGTGGGCAAACACGGCGGCGGAGGTTTTCGCCTTTGCAATCTCCCTCACTTTCCTGCTCACAAAGCGCAAAAAATACAACTATTAAACAAAAGCTCAGGGACGTTACAATCCCTGAGCTCTTTTTTTGCCGCAGCCATTTCCGGCGGAACCGTTAAAAAATCTCCTTCGCATCCGGCGGCAGCTCCCTGACGCGCTCCAGAAATCTCCTCGCGGCGGCAGCTTCCTCTTCATCATAGGAAAAGCCGAGCGCCTGCGCGATCTCCCGTCCGACGCCGTCAACCATATCGCACATCAGAAAGACCGCTTCCCATGCTTCTCCTACATCCCCGCCGAAATAGGTCTTCAGATACTTCCGGTACTCTTCCGGCTCCAGCCATCGGTACAGATATTTTCCCGATTTTCCCACACTGACGGTAAAATCCGTCCGGATACCCGCCTTCCATGACAGAAGCTTTTCCAGCTGTTTTCTGACGACCATATTCGCCATGTCCTGTACATACGGCATCTCGTTTCTCCAAAGTCCCTTCGCAAGGTTATTGCTGCACCACCAGAACTCATTACAGCAATGGCGGAATGCCCGCTCCGTCGGCTTTTTCACATGGCGCGCCGCGTCCGTTGCCTCCGGAAGCTTCGGAAGAATATGCCGCTTATCCAGAAGGATCTTACAAAGTCCGTCCTCCCGGATATGCGCTGCGGCATACTCCGCGCTCTGTACGGTCAGATCGACCCGGTTTCCATCCGTAAACTGCATCAGCCAGCCATAGGAATTTTCCGGGTTGGTCTCCTCGTCCGGATATTCCTCCGGGTACGCATCCGGATACTGCATATAGAGGACTTCCCCGAATTTCCCAAACCACGCCTTATCTTCCGCGATAAACGGCGCCGTCTCCTTTACGACATATACAATGTCATAATCCTGAAAGATATCCTTCACGGCATTCCGGTTTGTCCTTGATCCGTTCATATATACTGCAAGGATCCTGTCATCCGCTTCCGCAATCTCCTCAAACAGCCGGAACATTGTCTTTTCATCCCGCATTTTTGCATCCCCTTTTCCTTAAAAGATCATCCCGCCCCATTCTACGACGGTATATCCGCTCCTGTCGAAGGGCGTAATTTCGGGCGTTTCGTATGCCTGTCCGTCATACGCCTCAAATACAAACCACATCCGCGTCATGTGCTCCGGCGCGGGTAAAATCTCTACCGGCATCGCCGCATCCACCGATTCCGTATACTGCGGATACATGACATAATCCTCTTTCTCAAGCTTTGCATCCCAAAACTCCACAAAATCCCGGATCTCCTGCTCCGTAAAGCCGTAAGCGGAAAGGATGTCGCTCCACTGTTCCGTTCTTTCCTGCGCCGTGACAAGGAAGCCTTCTTCGGTCTCAAAAAGCGTCCGCTCCGTCATGGATTCATAGAACAGGAAATCATAGGTCTCCCCGTCTGCCGTCTTCAGCCGTCCGTCCGACTCTGCCGTTACTTCCCAGCCGCTCTCCGTCTCATATTCCGGAATACTTTTCACGATCAGTCCCGGCGTCTGCATGATGACGCGGACCGTCTGCCCGTCCGCTCCGTAAATATAGATATTAGGCTTGTAACAGCCGATCCCCAGCGCCGTCTTGATATTCTGGAACAGATCGGATACCAGATTGTCAAAGTACCGTAACGTCGCATTATCCGTATTGTTCATCAGGTTTGCAAAGCCCTCGCTGCCGATGATGGAGGAGGCAATACCGACAACCGTTCCGATGACCCCAAGCGCCGCCGTCACGGGTGCAAGCGCAGTAGCAGACGTAACCCCGAAGAGTACTGCCCCTGCGCAGAGAATGGATGCCGCCGACAGTCCCATATCCGCAATATAGAGACCGCCCTCCACCGCGCGCAGGGAAGCATGCTCGTTCTGAAGCTCCCCGAGACTCTGCGCATCTCCATAGATATTATAGGCATCCAATCCGATCGAGACTGCGCTTAACAGCTTACCGCCGACCTTGTACAGATTCCCCTTCGCCGTCAGATCCGATGCATCGGACAGCTTGCCGCCCTGCGCCGCCAGCATCCTGTCCAGACGCTTCTGCGAACCCTTGCTTCCCGCCGTGCCGAGCTTTGCCGTCAGGGCGTCGATCTCCTGCTGCATATTGTGCGCCTTCTGCGTCAGCTTCCCCGCATCCGCCAGCATTCCTGCGCCGTTCGTATAGATCTTATTTCCCGCAGAAAGACACCAGTCGCCGATGGCATCCTGAATATTTCCCGTGATTTCCGATTCTATAATATTCCGGACGGCATCCGCCCCATTGCCGATATAATAATTCGAGCTTTCCGCATCCGTTGTCGTCTTCAGCGCATCCAGCGCACTGTAAGCCTTATCCGCAAGGGAAGCCGTCCCTTTCGCCTGTCCGTTGTCCGCAGGAGAAGCTGCCTCCTGCTCCTGTCCGTCGTCTGCCGCCTCCGTCTCTCCGGAAGAGGGCAGCGCGGAAGCCGCCGTGAGATAACAGCCCGAGATCTCCTGTGAAATGACCGCCGCCTTTACATGCCCGTCCATCCAGATCATCGAGACCAAAAGCGCCGATAAAAACAGGGAAAGCGTTCTTTTCAAAAGCTTTTTCACCTTCGTACTCATTCTGCCGCACTCCCTTCCTTATCCCAATAATCCATTTCATCCAGATATCCTTTTATCAGGGAACAGATCGTATCGTCCGCGCCGTTCTCCACGGAAGCGTTGAAAAAGTACAGGGCATCCTCCCGCTTTCCCGTCTGATAACTCGCCACGCCAAGGAAGTACAGGGTCTGCGGATTCTCATTGTTGACGGCATACGCATTGTACAGATAATACAGGGCAGAACTGTACTGCTTAAAGTCAATCTTCATCACGCCCGCACAGAGCTGTATGTACTCCCATTCGGGATATCTGTCCGCCGCGCGGCAATACAGATCATACAGCTTATCCGTCGTATCCCCGCTTTCGTCCGCCCGGTACAAAAGCTCCGCGAGCACGATCGCCACCATGGAATCCTGATCCGTTATCCGGTAATACTCCGACCATGCTTCCTTCTGATTTCCGACGGCAAGCGCGTTCACGGCGGACAGAATATGGACGGAATCCGTCTCCCCGTAATCCTCCTTCATCTCCTCCAGCAGCTCCCCCGCCTTATCAAACTCCTCCTCATGCAGATACGCACAGACCTGATCCATATCCTGTGCATAAATCAGAAAGCCGCCCCCTTCCGCACGGATGCCGAGCCGGAAAATGCATACACCGATCAGAATCAGCACCGCCCAATACGCAAGCTTTCCAAGCTTTCCCTTCAGCTTCTTTCTGAGAAAGATCTTCAGGACAAGGTAAAGCACACAGAGAATCCCTGCAAAGACCAGCGCAAGCGTATTTCCCTGGAAAAAGAAAATTTCTGCAAGCAGAACAAGAACCATCAGGCAAAACCATACCACATCCATCTCTAATCCTCCCGTATTCCCAGCTCCTGCGCCAGTCTCAGCTTCAGGTTGTTGTTATGTATCGCAACACCGTAAGGGTCGAATAAATGATCCGTATCCGGTAAAAGCGCTGTCACGCGGCAGCATGCGTCATACGCTTCCGCATAACGCCCCAGCGCATCATAGGCATTGCCCAGCGAATACCATGCCGTCGCCGAGGTATCGTCAACGGACAGCGATGCCCGGTAAGCCTCCGCCGCCTTCTCATACTCCTCCATGCCGAAATAAATACAGCCCTTTAAATAATTTGCCTGGGAAAGCCCGGGCTCCATCGCAAGCACCTTCTCCACGCCCGCCAGCGCCTTTTCATAATCCCGCGCGTCAAAGCAGTTATAAGCCGCTTCCAGATAAGCCTCGTAAAAAGCATCCTGCCCGATTAACGTCTTCTGCTCCTCGGTAAGACTTGAATAAATCTTTGTATTGTATCCCGCATCATTAAAGCTCTGCCGCTGGATCAGGTCATAGAACATGACCTCCGCCTGATGCCGCTCTTCGCCTTCCGCTTCCTGTACGATCCGGCTTAAATCCAGTGTACGACGGATCGCCGTATCCTTTTCCCGCTCCTGCAGCTCCGACACGGCACAATAATAGATTGCCGCAGGATTTTCCGGATTCAGCTCCAGAATCTGTTTTGCCGCCTCATAGCATTCGTCCGTCCGCTTTAACCCCATCAGACACTGCGTCCGGATCATCAATACCTCTTCCGTCTGCTGCGGCATCCGGTCACAGTACTCCAGCGCGCGCTCATAAAGCCCCAGCTCCAGCGCACGGTCGATCAGAAGCCTTGTACACTGCGCACGCGCTTCCTCATCCGCATGCTTCTGCATCTCATACAGGCTGACAAAACGCTCCGCCGCATCCATCGTCCTGTCATAATGCCGCGCACCGTCTCCCTTGCACGCACAGCCGTAAACAAAAGCAAGATACTGCAGACACAGATCCTTCGGGTTCTGCTCGGCATACTCCAGCATCTGCTCCATCTGCGCCCTGCTTACCTTTCCGTCCTTCCCCGTCGCGGCAAGCACATCAACGGCATCACAGTAAACCCCGACTTTATCAAATTCCGCTAATTTCTTTGCAAGCTTTAAACGCTTTCCCTCAAGATCCTCAAGCTTCAGCACATCATCCGTAAACACGCCCTGCGCGACCATCATCGTCAGAATATCCCTGCGGATCGCTCTGGAATTATCGGAAATCTTCGTTCCCTCCTCGGCATACACCTGTAAAAGCGCCGCCGCAAATTCAATCCCGGGATCTTCCTCCAGAAGACAGTTTTCCATCGCCGCGTAATCTTCCGTATACTGCCAGTAGAGATACCGCGTCTCCAGCGTCGTCGCCGCCTTTCCCCCTGACAGAAGATCCTCCGAAACAGCCTCCGTCGTATACTCCCATGCGTTTCTGCGCTCCTCTGCCCTGTGGAACCACTGCGCCGCCGTCTCCACGTTTCCAAGCACAAGCTCCTCCGCACCGTATGCAATATTTTCCGCAATTCCCGCCGCGATCTGCTCGATCGGATCCGTTTTCAGCAGCAGAAGCTGCGCGACCAGACATGCCGCAATCCCAACCGGCGCGGCGATCAGCCTGATCTGCCGGTTCTTTTTTACCTCCGAAACGGCAATCTGCTTAAAAATCAACGTCAGCGCACACGCATCCGCAAACGCGGTCACTGCACGCAGCAGGATATTACTGCCGAAGGACACAAGAATCAGTCCGCCGCACAGCGTAAGCAGCGCATCTGCCGCAAACAGAATGATCCATCTGCCGAGCAGTATCCCGCAGATTACAAGATTTCCCTTCACTTTCTTTCTGCTTCCCGGCAGCGCCCAGAGCATCAGCGCCATGACAACAAGCAGCAGAAGCGCATACAGACCATAGTAAGCTGCCGCCATGTCTAAAAATACCGTCAGATATTTCTCCTGCAGCACCGTTCCCCCTGCCGTTTCCAGAACATAAGCAAGCGCGATCACCGCTGCTCCCGCGATTCCCGTTTCCCGATCCGGATACCCTGCCGCCCGCCAGAGCCACACCGCCGAAAGCGGCAAAAGCAGGATCACCGCATATTCCAGCGCAAAACAGAGCGGCTCCGCAAGCGGCTTCTTCCCCGCCAGCAGAATCAATGTCTCCAGCAGATACGGCAAAAGCCGAAACAGCAGCGCCGCCATAAACAGATAAACCGACAGATTCGCCGCTGACGGTTTTAATTTTGCAAGCTTTTCCTTCATGTCTTTTCCTCTTTTCTTATCTTAATAATACCGGGGTCAAAGGATCTGAAACCTCTTAATACCCGAAACGGATTACCCTTATCAGGTTCAGCAGAATATCCAGCACAAAAAGCGAAGACGGCACTGCCGCTACGATGAGCGCCTTTTTCTCCTCCAGCGGCTCAGTCACATGACAGAGCAGAGGATCGATGACATATCCGAGAAACAGTCCGGATACGCCGAAAAACAGAACCGACCGAAGACAGATATATCCGCCGATATTCAGCCAGTTCCAGATTTCCACATTGTAATCCCAAAGCCGCACGCCAAGGGCACGGTGAAGAACCAGTCCCGTCAGAAATTCCAGAATGCCGGCAATCGACAGGGAATAGAAAAATACCTTCAGCGGAGAGCGCCGGCACCGCCCCGTCAGCAGCAGCATCGCGACGGCTCCAAAACCGTAAATCGGAATCCACGGACCGTAAGTCGTCCCCCGCTTCACAAAATAACCAAGATCGATCCGGTAAAAAATCTCCTCATAGATAAACCCAAAAATCCCGCCCACCACAAAGACAAGCAGTAATCTCGCAATGTACTTTTTTCTTACTTCCATCTCTTCCCCCGTACCCTTCCGGCTTCTTTCAAAGTATCCCGGTTCTCTTTTGTACAACTTTTACTTTACTGTACTTCTCTTATGCTATTCTTATGATAAATCTCCGCTATGCTTCTGTTTACAATATTGTCCGCGTCCTCGGAAATATCTCCCAGATACAGGAAATGATCCAGCGCCTCCGGTACGTCATACGGCGGTCGGATTACATCCGTCACGGACGCGTCCTCCAATACCTTAAGACGCTCCTGATACTGTGCCTCGTAATACGCAGCCTCGCCGTTTAGCAGCTCCCGCACCGCCGTAAGGGAGTGCGGCTCCACATATGCCTCCTGCAATGAACGGGAGAGGAATCCCCCCCCCGCAAAGCAAAGCACGACTGCCAGCTCCGCACACGCCAGACAGCGGAAACCGCTTACTTCTTTTTTCCGTTTCTGCAGAAGCAGACATACCGCCTCAAGGACATAAAACCAGATTCCCGCCTGTGCAATAATCATCAGATAATAAACAAGACAGAACACTCTTGCCGCACCGCCACTGTTCTGTGCATAATAGGTCGGACAGGAGGCGGAACAGTAAATACCCCAAATCAGAACGCACACAAGAAGCGGATGACGGGGCGCCGTTTTTCTCTGACGAAGCATACCCAGAAAAGACGGGGTCACAAATACAAAAAACAGGAGCGAACAGATACCGTTCCAGTACAGACAATATCGGGAATTGTAATATATGGACTTCATCACTGCCGCTACAGCCGGTATTTTCCAAGCCGTATTCTGCCGCACTGCATTCCCCGGTGCCAGCGCACTGACTAAAAATCCCGCGATCATGCAGCAAAAAACAATACACAACAGGACAAGCTGCCGCTTTCTTTCCTCTTTTTGAAAAAATGTCCGATACAGACTGTTTAAAGCAAACAATGCAAGCGTTATCATGGCGGGCAGTAATGAAATATAATTTCCTCCGGCAATAAAAAGCGCCATAATTGATAATATTACGGTTTTCACCACGGACGGTCTCTGAAGCGCCCTGATCAGCAGTCCGAAAAAGACGAAGGTACAGGAAAGAAAGCCTGTGTAATACATGGAGCCGTTATACCAATAGAAGGTTTCTCCGCACAGAGGCACCTGCTCAATACAGACCAGTACTACAAGGGAAGCAGTCAATCTCCAGGTATCCCGCGAAGCTCCCCATACCTCACAGATCAGTACATGTGACAGGAAAAATATACTTCCGGCAAAACAGCCGAATAATACGGTCGGATATATCTTATAGAAAAAATCACCCCACACCAGCGGCGGCAGATGCATCAGAAACATTGCCGAATAAGTTCCCTGCCATTCCCGGTATTGTGTTACCATTCCCTGAAATGCCGTCTCCAGAACCCTGAAGAGATTTCCCGTCTCCTGCCAGGAAAGAGCAGCTGCACAGCCATATTTATAATCATCTCCGACGGGATGATTATAAAATCCCAATATCGCCATCGGAATCAGTCCGCAGAGCATCAGCAGAAAGAAAAACCATGAGGCGTACTTCTCATATTTTCCGATAACCATTTTCATATACATTCTCCCTCGTTGTAAGAATCTTTGTTGTAATTAAAAAGCACGGCAATATAAACCGGAAAAGCATAAAACAAAATCAAATAATACCGCACCAGCGAAACCGGGCCCGCAAAACAGGTCAGACAGATACATCCGGCAAACAATGTCATTCCTACTATCGCTTTTTGTTTTTCATAAATGCCACGAAACAGCGCAATCACCAAAATCCAAAACATAAAACCCAAAGAAAATAAAAGACGCACAACCGGTATTTTCTGATAAAAAAAATCCTGTGATATTTTTCTATACAACTCTGTCAGCGCCGGGATATAAGTTGTCTTATCAATCGGATAATTGATTCCATAAAAATCAAAATAATAAATCTCATTCTGACAGATGGAGGTTCCCGGATACCATGTCTGGTAGGTAAGACTTAAAAACGCCTTTCCATATTTTCCCGGATACTGCAAACCTTTTTTTGCCCACAAAAGCAGAAACTCTTTTTTATGTTCCCTAAAATAATCCGTATGGATATAATTCTTAATGTTATCCGCTATAAAGGGACTGTATTGCTCCCATATGTTCCTGTCCGCGATATTATCCAGAAGTGCTCTTTCTTCCCCCGTGAAGGCTTCCTCCCCTGCTGAATTGTAAAGATAACCGAGCTGCTGAAACGGCACACTGTATGCCTCGGCAGCTCCGCCCTTTTCTGCATCCAACGCCCCTTCCAATGCGGCAGAGCTCATGAAAAAAACTGCAATAATCCATACAAAAAGAAGGGCTGTCTTTTTCTTTTCAGCTGACAAAATAATGCTTACGCCCGCAAACAGGATAACGGCATAGATGATGTTTTTTCTGAACAGGCAGGACAAAATACAGCATAGCGCCAGCATGACCGGTCTCTTCCATGTGCGGAAAAAATCCGTCGAATCCTCAAACAGTTCAAAAATCAACAGCGAGGCAAGCAGCGCGAACAATGAACAGATAACATCCTTTGTGGTACTCATGGAAAACATCGCGATTGTCGGAGAAAAAGCATAAAACAAAAAACCGACAATAACAGGAAGCCGTCTGTGAATTTTCTTATATAGAAACCATAAAGAATATGCAAAGGTAACTGCACAAAGGCACATCTGGAAACAGGAATACAGAAACACGCCCGCCGCAAGCGTTCCGAATATCCGATATCCGAGAGTAATAATTCCACCTATGACAAGTGTGCTCATCAGAGTATGATGCGTATTGTAGGCATTTAGCTCAGAATACATTACCTGAATGACCTGACCGGAAATATCATAATTAAAAAAGCCAGGGAGATTCGAGAGCAACACAGGCAGCCAGCAGAGAAGCATCCCTGCAGCCATCCCCGCTATCATGACAGCTTTCTTTCCGTTACTCACAGATACAATACCCGTCCTGATTTTAATATAATGCAGTCTTTCAAAGAAAAAGCGAAAAAAAGCATACCCGCAGACCGCCTCCGCGATCCATACGACCGCCCATATACCGGCAGACCAATCTGACAACACCCCCGACAAACAACTATGGACAGACGTATGGTACTCTAAGCTCAATCTGCATCCCGCAATCTGCATGGCAGAAAGCAGCAGCGCCAGAATCAGTATAGTTAACTTTCTTCCTTTCTCCTTTGTAAAATTAGGAATCATTTCCTTTCTCCTTTTGATTTTCCTCAAATCTTTTTAACATTATAATATTTTTATATCTGCCTGTCACCGGTTTTCTTCCATAAATCCCGCGCCATTGCAAAAAGGACAAACGGAGTTTGTTCATACAGGGAAACAGTCAGGGGAACTTCCGAACTTTTTGCTGAACTTTGTTGAAAAAAACGGCTGACATTGTTATAATTCATTCGTCCTATTTAGGATTTAGCGAAAGCAATTAGCCCCTGATGGCAGACAGGAAATCGCCTACGCAAATTTCCTGTCACCTTCTCGCGACAAAGTCGCTCTGAAATGGAGATTACTATGACAAAGAAGTTAGAAAAAACGGCAAAGTGGATAACTGCAGGAATTATCAGGCTGGATAATTCCCCGCTATGGTGGGTGGGACCTGTACTTTTGGCAATTATCATCCTACCCAATCTGCTGTTAGGTGAGGGCAGTGTGTTTACGATTCATGATCAGCTGGATGAATCCATGATGAATTATGTGCTCACGGCAAGACACCTCGGAGAATACAGCATTCCAGAGATGCTCAGCGGTATAAATGCCAGCGGATTGCAGCCCTCGGCGGTGCTTTTTTTGCTTTTATACCGTATGTTGCCGGCTTGGGGGGCGTTTTTGTGTACTTATGCAATTTTAATTCTGTGCGGGTTTGAGGGGATGTATTTTTGCGTCCGCGAACTGACAGACAGCAGTATTCTTGCCGTGCTGGCGGCAGGTTGTTTTTGCATGCTTCCCCTGTATCCGGTCTATGGTCTTTCCCAAATGGGGATTCCCCTTGTGCTGTATGCTTATTTAAGATTGACTAAGCTGCAGAAAAACAGTTGGAAGGAAGGGATATGGTATCTGATACCAGTGCTGTTTTTCGGACTGACCAGTCATCTTGTGTATACAGGATATGCAGTGCTGGCATTTTGGGGGGGCGCAATTTTGACTTCGCTGATCAGAAAACGGTCTGTCTTCTGGAGCGGCGCCGGATTTGGTGTACTGCTTTTAACCTATGTGCTGACAAATCTGAATCTGTTTGTTGAAATCCTGTTCGGCACAACCTTAAGCGGGCAAAGCAGCTACGTCAGTCACCGGGAAGAAATGATAAACAGCGCCCTGCCTTTTGCCAAAACGGTCTGGAGCGTTTTTACCGAAAGCTCCCAACATGCATTTACATATCATACGAAGCTAATTTTGCCCATTGTCATTCTGCTAACTGCAGGTTTGTTTTTTTACCGGCGAATGAACAATGAAATAAGACGAAGATATGTAACGTCATTGGCAGGACTGGCTGTCCTGGCAGGAATTGCGGTGTTTTACGGAATTTGTAAGTCGGAACCGATTGTAAATTTTAAAAACAGTATTACGGGATTTTTACATTATTTCCAAATGGATCGTTTTTATTGGCTATATCCTGCAGGATGGTATCTGGAGTTTGCCCTTACCTGCTCATGGGGCTGGAATACCGCAAAACAGTGGCAGGATGGTAATAAAAAGTGGCAGAAGGCTTTGGGACTTCCTCTTTGTCTCCCTGTAATCTGTCTGATTTTATTTCCGACGGCAAAAGATATTTTGTACAATTCGGATTTTTACCGAAATGTAAATCAACGTAATAACGGAACCGGAATTACGGGCTATATTACGTGGGAAAGCTTTTATGCCGAAGACGTGATGACACAGATTGAGAAGGCAATCGGTCGCCCCATGACGGAGTATAAAATTGCCCATCTGGGTATAAGTCCCGCACCCGCATTGATGCACGGGTTTTATACGGTGGATGGTTATTCTAACAATTATCCGCTGGCATATAAACATGCCTTTCGCAAAGTCATAGCGGCAGAGCTTGAAAAGACTCCTGAAACGGCGGTTTATTTTGACACATGGGGAAACCGCTGTTATCTGTTCAATTCCCAGACAGGGAACTACTGGATGCTGAAAAAGAGAAGCGGCGTAGTGTACAGGAGTCTGGAGTTTGATATGAATGCACTCGCCGACCTGGGCTGCGAATATCTCTTTTCCGGAGGAGAAATTGCGGACGCTGACAGGATGGGGTTAGAGTTTATGGGGTATTATGAGACAGAAAACTCTTACTGGGGAATCTGGCTGTATTGGCTCAAATCAGTGTAGACCGATCAATATCCGGCTCTGTTTATATATCAGTCTGCCACAGATTTCCTGCCCCATTTACGCCTTTACTTTCCTTCGGATCCCCAGAATCCAGTATCTGAGAACGGGAATCCTGCGGACGGCTTCATACAGCAGAACAGACACGCCGAGCGCGCCCAAAA
>CAZVWN010000005.1:0-30503 GCA_964631065.1 uncultured Acetatifactor sp. | reverse complement strand
GTCTTCACCCTTCCGGTACAAACTTCAGTATGACCGCGCTGGTCTTCGGCAGCTGCACATGTATCTTTCCCGCGGTAATTTCGTACTCCTGTCCTTCGCTGAAGCCGTTTTCGTCCGTCCAAAGCAGCGCACGCATCGTTCCGTGCTTCGCCGTACCCAGATCCCAGACAAAGAAGTCCTTCTCCATCGGGCGGCTGTTGTTATTGACAAGGATCAGACACTGTCCGTTCCTGTTGAATCTGCCGTAGGCAAGGAAATTGTAATCGCTGTCAACATATTTGATCGACCCGGTACGCAGCTCCTCGTTCTCCCTGCGGATCCGGATGATCCGTTTATGAAACTCGATCAGCTCCTGATCCTCATGCCCCCAGGGGTAGGTTCTTCTGCTGTCCGGATCGGTAAAGCCGCACACGCCCGCCTCATCGCCGTAGTAGATCGTCGGCGCGCCGAGCCATGTCATCTGGATAACGACCGCCTCCCGGAACACCGCCTTATTGACCCCCTGCTCCGCTGCATATGCTCCGGCACTGTCAACCCTGCCGACACGATGGTTGGTACGGGTGAGGAAACGCGAGTGATCGTGGTTGGAGAGCTCGTTCATCGCAACCTGCCAGCTCGGCATGGAAAAGCTTGCGCAGTGATGCTTCATCGCTCCCCAGAAGCTCTCCGCGTTGCCGAGAAGATCTTCCCTGAAATCGTCGCTGTGCTTCTCCATTCCCGTCAGAAACCATGTCACGGGCTCCATAAACGCATCATAGTTCATGACGGTATCCCATTCATTCCCCTGCAGCCAGTCGCGCGTATTTCCGTAATGCTCCGCGAGAATAATCGCCTCCGGATTCGCCTCCTTTACGGCTTTTCTGAACTGCTGCCAGAAGTAATGGTTGTATTCCTGACTGTGCCCGAGATCCGCCGCAACGTCAAGCCGCCAGCCGTCCGCATTAAACGGCGGGGAAACCCATTTTTTCGCAACCTGAAGGATATAATCCGTCAGCGCCTGAGAACCCTCGTAATTCATCTTCGGCAGCGTGTCATGCCCCCACCAGCCGTCGTAGGTATGATTGTAGGGCCAGCAGTTTTCATTATAAAAATGAAAATAACTGCGGTACGGGCTGTCCGCACTGACATACGCCCCCTTTTCATATCCTTCGGCATCCTCGTAAATCCGCTCGCGGTCAAGCCATTTATTGAACGAGCCGCAGTGATTGAACACGCCGTCTAAGATCACGCGGATCCCTCTCCTGTGCGCCTCTTCCACAAGCTCTATAAACAGCCGGTTGCTCGCCTCCAGATTCGCCTTATTCGTCACGCGGTTGATATACCGGGAAGCCTGACGGTTTTCGTTCTGTCCGGGCGGAAGCAGATTTCCCTCATCCTCGACGATCTTTCCGATATGGGGATCCACATAGTCATAGTCCTGTATGTCATATTTATGATTGGACGGCGATACAAAGAGCGGGTTAAAATAAATGACGTCAACGCCCAGCTCCTGCAGATAGTCCAACTTGTCGATCACGCCCTGCAGATCGCCGCCGTAAAAGTTTCTGACATCCATGTTGGAGGGATTCCTGTTCCAGTCCTCCACGCGCTGTACATGGTCGTTGATATAACTGTACTCATCCGTCAGCACGTCATTATCGGGATCGCCGTTATAAAAGCGGTCGACATAAATCTGGTACATGACTGCGCCCTTCGCCCACTGCGGCGTCTTAAAGCCGGGCAGAATCACAAAGTCATAATACTCGTTCACGTCCTGTACAAGACCTCTGGTATCAAAATAAGCGTGAAGCTTTCCCGACTGTACCTCGAAATGATAGGTAGACTTTTCCGCATCCAGACAAAGCTTCGCAGTATAATAATCGAAATGCTTTTCCGTCTCCGTCTTCTCCATGATAAACTGCTGCCCCTTAAAGACCAGCAGAACGCGATCCACGTTATTTCTCGCCGTCCGGAAACGTATGGTAATCTCCTCCCCTGCGGAAGGCTCCGGCGGGATCAGATAATCCCCGGTCGTATCCGAGAAAAGGGCTCTCCTGTTAAACACAGGCCGCATATTCTCAATATACTGTCGGTTATGCTCTAAGCGCTTTATTTGCTCCAGATCCAACTTCTCTTTCACAGCTTTCATTCTCCCGTCCTCTCACCGGATCATCCTGCAAAAAGACCGCAGACGGACTCTCCCGTAACAATCCTCTCTTATTTTACTTAATATGCCCCTTTAATTCAATAGTCAACCCTAAAAAAACAAAGATCGTACATGTACGTATAGCAATACGGTAAAACAGACCTTATTCCAAAACAGAAAGCCGCCGTATGGCATCCGGACCGTAATTGCTTTGCAATTATGGGTAAACAGACCTTATTCCGGAGCAGAAAGCCGCCGTATGGCATCCGGACCGTAATTGTGAAACAATTACGGTAAAAAGGACAGCCATGGGGTGACTGTCCTTTTTAGAGAAGGTATTTCTTTCTTATGGGGTATAGCAAAAAACTATATAATGTATTGGGGGGTTACGCATATTATAATAGCATCCCGACGCATTTTTGGCTATTCCCAAAATTCACAAACATTACAAAAATGTCATATTGTTTTTGTGCATTTTCAACAACATCTATGCTTCTGCCGGAAACAGCGACTCAAATTCCTCCCTGCCGATCTTTTCTTTTTCGAGCAAAAGCTTCGCGCAGCCATGGAGAATCTGCTCATGCTTTCTGATAATGCCTTCTGCGCGGGCGTAGCACTGATCGATGATCGATTTCACTTCCCTGTCAATTTCTCCGGATATCGCCTCGCTGTGCGACTTGGCATGCGCGAGATCTCTTCCGATAAATACCTCGTCATCATCCTCGTCATAGCAGATCACACCGATATTTTCCGACATACCGAACCGCGTCACCATCCTTCTGGCAAGCTTTGTCGCCTTCTTGATATCGCTTGACGCCCCCGTCGTAATATCCTGAAAGATCAGTTCCTCCGCAATTCTGCCACCGAGGGAAACCATGATCTCCTGCAGCATCTGCCCCTTTGTCATAAACATCTCGTCCTTTTCCGGCAGGGGCATGGTATATCCCGCCGCGCCCTGTCCGGTCGGAATGATCGAGACAGTGTAAACCGGACCTACATCCGGCAGCACATGAAACAGGATTGCATGACCGGCTTCATGATATGCCGTGATCTTCTTTTCCTTATCGGAGATCACACGGCTCTTCTTCTCCGCGCCGATCCCGACCTTGACAAACGCCTTGCGGATATCCTCCTGCGTCACATAGGCTCTGCCGCTCTTTGCCGCGTCAATTGCCGCCTCATTCAGCAGATTTTCAAGATCCGCTCCGGTAAAGCCCGCCGTTGTCTGCGCGATCTGCTTTAAGTCAACGTCTTCCGCAAGCGGTTTATTCTTCGCATGCACCTTCAGGATTTCTTCCCTGCCGCCTATGTCAGGCGCGCCGACGGCAACCTTTCTGTCAAACCGCCCCGGACGCAGGATCGCCGGATCCAGAATATCCACGCGGTTTGTCGCCGCCATGACAATAATTCCTTCATTGACGCCGAAACCGTCCATCTCGACAAGAAGCTGGTTCAGGGTCTGCTCCCGTTCATCATGTCCGCCGCCCATTCCCGTACCGCGCCGCCTTGCAACGGCATCGATCTCATCAATAAATACGATACAGGGCGCATTCTTTTTCGCCTGTTCAAACAGATCCCGCACTCTCGATGCGCCGACACCGACGTACATTTCCACAAAATCAGATCCGGAAATGCTGAAGAAGGGAACATCCGCCTCTCCTGCGACCGCCTTCGCCAGAAGCGTCTTTCCGGTTCCGGGCGGTCCCTCCAGAAGGACTCCCTTCGGGATTCTTGCGCCGACCTGCGTATACTTCCCGGGCTCCTTCAGAAAATCAACGATTTCCTCCAGCTCCGCCTTTTCCTCCTGCAGCCCCGCGACCTGAGCAAACGTGACCCTTTTGTCACCCTCAGACATTTTTGCACGGCTCTTGCCGAAATTCATCATCTTCATGTTCGCGGCACCGGCATTCATGTTCTGCGCGTTGACCATCATAAAGAGGAATACGCCGACCACGATCACGATCAGCATGGGAACCAGCGTATTCAGCGCCCAGCTTTCCCTCTGCACGTCATAGACCATGGGATCAAAGCCGTAAGACTGCACAAGCTTCTCCATCGCAACGATATCCGTCACATACAGGGTCTTACTCTCGCCGCTCTTCAGCTCGATCTCCAGCGCTCCCGTCGGCGTCTCACCGTTAAGCTGAATCGCAACGCCCGTAACGTTTCCCGCCTCCATGTCCGCAACAAACTCGCCCCTGGTATAATCCTCCTCGATCTTCCGGTTCACGATCCCTGAAATGAAGACAACGACCAGCGCAAACAGCATAAACACAAAGACTGAATAAATTCTCTTACCTTCCTGCCTCAAAACGAAAGCCTCCTAATTCTCTAATTCGACAACCCCGATGTACGGCAGATTACGGTATCTCTGGTCATAATCCAATCCATATCCCACCACAAACTCATCAGGAATCTGAAAGCCCGTATAATCCACCTTAACGTCTATGACACGTCTGTCAGGTTTATCGAGCAGCGTGCAGAGACGCAGCGATTCCGGACCTCTGTCGCGCAGCATCTCCAGCAGATAGCTCAGCGTTCTTCCGCTGTCTACAATATCCTCTACGACCAGTACGTTCTTATCCTTGACGGACTCATCCAGATCCTTTACGATCTTGACGACGCCGCTGGATTTCGTATCGCTTCCATAGCTTGATACCGACATAAAATCAATCGACACGGGAACCGTGATCCGCTTCGCAAGCTCACACATGAAAAAGCTTCCGCCCTTTAATACGCAGACCAGATGAACCTGCTTCCCTGCATAGTCCCTGCTGATCTGATCCCCGATCTCCTGAATCCGTCTGTCTACCTCTTCCTCTGACAAAAGTACTCTGATGTGCTCTGACATTTTTCTCCTCCATCCTGCTCTCCGCAGCATTTACCGCAGATTCTCTTCTTCCGAAAAAATTTTTACCTGTAAGACACGTTCCGTATTGCCGTCAACCTTATAGTATTCGCTGATACGGTATCCGACCAGCCAGACAACATGCTTTCCCACCGCCAGCACCGGTATCCTGTCGCGCATATCGCGCGGAATCTTTTCCGTCACCATATACTCCTTCAGCGGCTTGTGAAGCACCCCGCCCCTGCCGTCCGACAGCGTAAGATAATCGCCGGTCTGCCGGAACCGGAACGTCGGCGGTTCTTCCATTTTATCATAGTCAAACCATTTCGTATACTTATTTTGGGGAACTTCTTCCCTGTTTATAACAAAAATCTCCGAAAATTCATATTCCGGCAGCTCTCCCTGCGGCAGCTCTTCCCTTCTGCCGATCATGACGGTTCCGTATTCCCTTCTGACACAGATGTCATATGGAAGCTCCAGCCTGCGGTTTCCCGGTCTCTCAAACAGCTCCAGCGCCTCCGTGACATGTACGGCAGAAATATCCTTCCCCGTCGGCGACGCCCGCTCGCACAGCTCCAGCAGAAGCCTCTTCTGAAGCGCGGGATGAAGCACATTGAAACGCTCCACTGCTATTTCCGCACGCGCCCGTTCCCAAACTACACAGTCCTGCATGGCGGCAAGCGTCTGCCCGCGCAGATAGTCCTCCGTCTCGGAAAGGATATCCGCCGTCCTGCACATATGAATGACACTCCTGTCAGAAACTTCTTTTTCCGCCAGCGGCAGAATATGATGCCTGACGCGGTTTCTGGTATAAGCATCCTCATCATTTGTGTGATCCCTGCGCCACTCCACGCCGCTCTGTCTCACATACTCCTCGATCTCACCGCGCTCCAGACACAGCAGCGGCCGGATGATATTCCCCCGGACCGGCTCAATCCCGCAAAGCCCTTTTAACCCGCTTCCCCGAAACAGATGCAGCAGCATTGTCTCTGCCCTGTCCTGCGCATTATGCGCCACCGCGATCTTATTGCCGCCGGACATCCGCGCCGTCTCCTCAAACGCCTGATAGCGCAGACGCCGTCCCGCATCCTCCTCCGAGCATCGCACCGCCTTTGCATACGCCGGCACATCCACGGACACCGTTCTACATAAAACGCCTCTCTCGCGACAGATACCCTCCACAAAAGCCGCATCCTCCCCGGCCGCAGCTCCGCGGATCCCGTGGTTTACGTGAACCACCGTCAGTTCAAACGGCATCCTCTTTTGATATTCCTGTAACAGAAATAAGAGACAGACAGAGTCTGCCCCTCCCGAAACGCCGAGGATCAGATGATCCCCCGACTGTACCATCCGGTGCTTCTCCATGAAGGAGAACACTTTGTTTTCCGTGTTTTTCCGATTCATCATAGGAAAATGGTAGCGCATTTTTCCGAAAAAATCAAGAGATTCCCGTCTCCCAGATCCCGATAACGCCCACCGTCATGTCGTCACGGATATGTCCCTTTGCCGCAATCAGCGCCGCCCGCAGAAGCCTGTCCGCCATCTCACCGGGATTCTGTTCCTTCATGTCTGAAATAATGCCGCTGACCGCATGCTCATACTCCTGCTCCCCGAATGCGTCTATGATCCCGTCAGATACCAGAAACAGATAGCTGCCGTCTTCCATGGTACGGCAGATCGGCTCTGCTTTTGTCTGCTGAAAGATGCCGAGCGGAAGACTTCCCTCCGTCAGCAGCTCCACACGCTCCTCCTTCTTGAGAAAGGTTGCCGCGCCGCCGATCTTTCTCAGCTCGCACCGCCCGCTGTAAAGATCAATTTCACAGACATCCAGCGTCGGATGATTGTTATCCCCGCCTGTTACAAACAGCGCCGTATTGACCATTCCGATCGCCGCATCCGTACCGTAGCCCGCCTCGAGAAATTTTTCCATCAGATCCAGAACCTGTCCGCTGTCCTTCCCTGCCTGTTCCCCTGACCCCGTTCCGTCGGAAAGCATTACCGTCAGTCTGCCGCGCTCTGCCTCCAGCACGGCATAATTGTCACCGGATACCGTCTCTCCCTCCTCTATCGCCCTGGAAAAACCCGTCAGCGCCAGAAACCTTGCCTCCTGTTCCAGTACAAAGCTGTGCGGGATCCGGTCCACGACATACGGACTTGTAACGGCGGGCTGCAGTCTTCTGTTCAGGAGAACGGATATCATATCCGTCACCTCCTCTGCCGATACCCCCGCTCTTCTCTCCGTACTCATCGTAAGAACAACCGTCTCCCTGCCGTCTCCCCTGTTTATGTAACACGGCTCTGCCGCAACGATCCCCTCCTCCCGCATCGCGCGGATGAGGAGACGTTTTTTTCTCTCCTCCATCGGTCTGTAGCAGACCACCTCGCATGCCACCTCTGTCATGATCTTCGCCATCTCTTTTAAATGCTCCCTGAGAATCTGACGGTTTTCCCAGAGTCTTCTCTCCGACAAAACAGCCTGTCGGTCCTCCGTCTCCGGATGAAACTCCCCGTCATAGCTCCTCGCCAGCTCATTAAAGCTGTCCGCATAATTTAAAAGTCTTCTCCGGCACAGATCCGATACCTGCGCCGCCCGGACTTCCCTTTCCGCTGTCTTCATTTTCTGCCCCGCTTTCTGCCGTCCGATCCGACGGTAAGCACGATTATAGTGGTACGGCTCCGCTGATTTTGTCAAAAGCGGTAACGGCAGACTTAAAGTTTTACGACAAAAAAAGCGGAAGCCCCGCGGCTCCCGCTATTTCTCTTCCTTAAACAGAATCTCACCTTCATAAACCAGACCGAGCTTTTCCCGCGCAACATCCTCAATATAGCCCTTCGTCTGAACCTCTTTTCCAAATTCCTCAATCTCTTCGGTTCTCCTGTTCTCTGCAGCAATCTGTTCGTCCAAAAGCTGCTCTTCACATATCTTCGCATCAATCTTCTTCTGCAGCTCAACGCTCTTGACCGCTACGACGATCATGATCATAACGACAACCAGCGATACCAGAAACATACTGAACCGGTTCTGATGCTTTTTCCGATAAGCAACCCTGCGTCCCCGTCCTGCCATAGATACTCCTTCCCCGAAACTTTGTCCTAATTCTTTAATCCTATTTTAAGCATTTTCAGAAAGTACGTCAACCTTATTTTTGCGCCGCGCCCGATCCTGTACAGGACTCTGTGCGTTTTTCCCGCCGCCTTCGCCGCCCCTTTTTTTAAAATCCCGGACAGCGCTCTCACAGGGCGGGACAGAAGGGCAACCGCCTTCCCAAGAATGAGCGAGGCGTATTTTATCAGCACGGGACTGCAAAGCTTCCTGTAAAGCAGCATCCCCGACAGCGCACCGATCACGGCAAACCACCTCAGCGTTCCGTTGCTCTCATGATACATGAGAAGAAAGACCTCTGCCCCGCAATAAACCCAGAATCCGAGATCCTCCAGAGAAACAAAAAATGTGTTATGCGGAATCACTCTCCTGAAAATACGCAGCAGATCGTACAGGAAGGTAATAAAAATACCCATCAGCAGCGCATGCAGGAGAAATTCGTTTTCGTCTGCCATGAAAGCTACCTGAACAGCCTGTTCAGCAGGGATTCCGTCTTATGCCCCGCCCCTGCCGCATCAGAGTAAGTCAGACTGTCGATCCTGCCGTCCACGTCGACCTCCCCCTTCTCCAGCGTCAGTCTGCTGACGTGCAGGTCGTTTCCCTTGATCGTCAGCATTCCCTGCTCCGTCTCCAGCAGAATTTCATGAATATCAAACGAAAGCACGTCATTGACGCCGTTGATTACACAGCTCTTCCGGTTCGTCATGGTCATCTTATGTACCCGCGTACTGCTGCCAAGATCCTCCATCGCATTCTCCATGCTTACCTTTTACAGGATTCTATGCGCAGACACGCTTAAACATACCTGAAAAGCTCCTTCGCCTCTTCCTTTTTCACGGTTTCCTGTACATCAAGCACTTCAACCTTAACCTCTTTATTGCCGAAGGAGATGGTAATGATATCCCCCTCCTTCACATTCGCCGATGCCTTCGCCGGCTTATCATTGATCAGTACACGTCCGTTGTCACACGCCTCATTCGCGACAGTACGCCGTTTGATCAGCCGGGATACCTTTAAGTATTTATCCAGTCTCATTCCTGATTCTCCTTTCCCGACAGACATTGCCGGAAACAAAAACGGAGAACCTTCCGAAGGTTCTCCGCCGTAATTCCAATCCCGACTTAGTTCAGCATGTCCTTTAAAGCCTTGCCTGCCTTAAACTTAGGAGACTTGGAAGCCTTAATCTTCATAGCCTTACCGGTCTGAGGATTTCTGCCTTCTCTCTCAGCTCTCTCAGATACCTCAAACGTACCGAAGCCTACCAGCTGAACCTTTCCGCCCTTCTTCAGTTCCTCAGCAACAACGTCCGTGAAAGCCTTCAGTACCTTCTCCGCGTCCTTCTTGGAAACTTCAGCCTGCTCAGCCATAGCCGCGATCAACTCTGTCTTGTTCATATTGAACTCCTCCTGTAATGAGTTTTCTTTTTTGTATTCTCCAGATGCTTCTAATGAAACGTCTATTATATATATATCTGCTTTTCCTTAGTTTGTCAAGGTATTTCGCTTATTGCGCAGAAGAATTGGCTGAGACGCTCGTCTCACTCCACAGCAGCGCCGCAAAGGAATAGGAGATGTCCTTATCTTCATCATCTATCTCTACGGTATAGCTCCTCGTTTCATAGCCTGTCCTGCGCAGGGTAATGACGTGCGCCCCCGCCGTCTTGCGGAAGCTGCATGGCGCAATTCCCATATAATTTCCATCCAGATAAACCTCCGCATTCTCCGGGGAATCCACATAAACCTTATAATAATCCGTAACCGCTTCAGAGGAATCCCCGGACTCTGCGTCTTCGTCCTCATCCTCCCCGTCCTCCGCTGCATCCAGTACGACATTGATCCCTGCAGACTCCTGTGCGACGCGGATATACTGTGTAACGGAGCTGTAACCGTCCGCCCGCGCGATCAGCTGGTGGATCCCATAGGTCAGACTGACCGCGACGGAGGCATCCGTCTTCTCCCCGTCAATGTAAAGCTCTGCCGAGGACGGACTTAAGGAAAAGAACACCATCCCATACTGCGGCTCAGGTATTTCCAGATCTCCGATATCAAGCGCGGTCTCCTCATTGCGCACGATCACAACGTTCTTTGTTCCGCCGCCCCCCTTATTGCTGATGCTGACCTGATAACTGCCCTCAGATACCGACAGCAGCATGTCCTCCGTAATTTTCCTGATCTGCGTCTGCCCGATCTCGATCCAGCCGCCGATAAAATTCTCATCGTTTACCAGTCTCAGATAACCGTGACCCTTTTCCACCTTTACGCTTAAGATCTGACTGTCAATCCCCTGAAAGCTTAAGACATCTGCGGGATTCAGATCCATGCTGCCGATGGAACGGTCTCCGGAAAAATACTGCGTATCAGAGGTCAGCTTATAGATATCCGATCCGATACTGACCTCGCCGCGCACACTGTTCAGCTCATATTTTTCAACGTTTTCATATTTCCACGCCGACGGGGAAAGCGTCAGCGTCGTCAGATGCTTTTTCGATTTCAGAAACCTGATGTCAACGACATCTCCCGCTTCCACCTGATCCGAAGAAATGCCCTCGCCGTATCTGTCATAAAAACAGGTCGTGCCGTCCGTGGAAAGCGTATACTTTTTCCCCAGCTCGAGATTAAGAAACGTCATCGTTCCTTCTTTTTCATCCTTTGACACACAGACGGCAGTATCGGCGGAATCGTAGCTGTCCGGACCCGTAACGACAAATCCTGTCTCCGCACGCTCTGCGGAAGCACTTTCTCCCGCCGCGGCATTCTCTCCCCGAAAGGAGGCAGAACAGCCCGTAAGCAGCAGAATCACCGCTGCGGCGATCAGAAATCCTCCCCTTTGTCCTGATTTTTTCAAATTTCCTTTGTTCTCCACGCTTTCCTCCCTGACTGTCAGCGGAAACTTACATCCCTGAACACTGCATCCAGAAACTTCTGCTTTTCTTTTTCCTGTGCGATCAGCTTCTCCAGCTTTTCCTGATTCTTTCCGGGAATCCATGCCTTTCGGGAATTGTAATAAAAATTCGCAATTTTCCAGAACTTTTCCGGATAGGCAAGCCTGTAATACAGATCAATCCGACTCTTTGCCGGGATCGGGCGGACCCTTTCATAAGAACGCATCAGCTCCGATCCGAGCGCGACCGACCAGTTTCCCTTCTCGGAGAGCTTCCGCAGAAGGAGACACAGATCCCGCACGGGATCATCCGGCAGACATCTCTCAAAATTGACGATAAACCAGCCCTGTGCACTCATGAGAATGTTGTGGTACTGATAATCTCCGTGACACATCTGCAGCTTCCCCGTATCTTCCGCTCCTTCACCGCTGCGCGCAAAATACGCACGGTAATTCTGCCATTCCTCCGTTACCTCCTCCGCGCGCTCCAGAAAATAGTCGCACGCGTTGAGCAGTCCCAGCTCAAAGGACTGCTTCTGCCCCTTCTGCTTTAAATACTTTCTCACCTTTCGGATTTCCCTGTTATGCTTTTCATACTCCTTTTCAGGTCTGAAAGGCGGGAAGTCGCCCGCAAGCTCCGTAGACAGCTCCATACAGTCATGCAGTCCTGCCAGAAGCTCTGTCGCCCTGACGCATTCCGCGCGGTCACTGATGTTGCATTCCCTGCCGTCCTGCCAGGTTTTCAGAATATATGCGGTCTGATCCGTATCCCTGACGATCAGTGCGCCCTCGCGCGTCGGCATGATCTGTTCCGTCCTGACCTTTCCGTTTTCCGCAATTACCCGCAGCAGTTCGCTTTGCAGCTTCACCTTTTCCTCATTTCCGGAATATTCCTTCAGGATATAACTGCCGCTCTCCGTATCGCAAACGATGGCGCCCCGCCCTTTCCGGGTCTTCAGCACCTCTATGTCATACTGCTCCAGTAATTCCACTGCTCTGTCATTCACATTCTGCCCCTCCTGATCCGATATCTGCCCGAACCGTCACTGCCGCTTCGTTCATCCTATCTTATGAGGGGTTTTCTTAAAGTATGAAACTTTGCGCCTCTGCCAGAAGCCTTTCTTTTGTATTCAGCGCCGGATCCTCCAGTACGAGCTGCAGCAGCTTCTGAAGAGCTTCTCCCAGCTCCCTGCCCGGCTTCATGCCCGCCGCGATCAGATCGCTCCCGGTCACCGCCAGACCCTTTAGGGATACGCACTGCTCTCTGTCACAGATCTCTTTATGACACTGCTGCCACTTTTCCAGACATTCCAGCTTCTCCTGCCTTTTATATTCACTCTGCGCCATAATGTCCGCATACCTTACCTGAAACAGCGCAGGAAACGCCTCCGCGCCGATTTTGTTCATCGCACGGCGGACAATACGCATCTCAGGCACGATACCGTTCCCGTAGTCATGATACAGAACCAGTCTGCTTACCATATCGGTCGTATCATTATCAAATTTCAGTCTGCGGAGTATTTTTTTCGTCATCTCCGCACCCGCCCCGGCATGCCCGTGAAAATGCGTGATTCCCTGTGCGTCCGTTGTCAGCGTCTCCGGTTTCCCGATATCGTGAAACAGCATTGCCAGCCGGAGCGTCTTATCCTGCGGTACATACGACAGAGAATGCAGAATATGCTCGCCGACACTGTAACAGTGATGCGGATGCCGCTGCTCTGTCTCCATCGCACGGTCAAATTCCGGCAGAAAAACCTTTGTGACACCCATGTCATATGCGTCGCGCAGATAATCCGGGTGTTCTGACACAAGCATCTTAACCAGCTCCGCCTGAATCCTCTCCGCACTGATCTTTTCCAGCGTAGGCGCAAGCTGCCGGATTCCCTGCCGCGTTTCCGCGTCTATTTCATACCCAAGCTGTGCGGAAAAACGGATGGCGCGCAGTATACGGAGCGCATCCTCCCGAAACCGCTCCTTCGCGCTTCCGACACAGCGGATCCTGCCCAGCCGGATATCCTCCATCCCGCCGAAAAGATCTACCAACCCCGTTTCCGCGTTATATGCCATCGCATTGATCGTAAAATCGCGGCGTTTTAAGTCCTCCTCCAGCTTCGGCGTAAACGTAACCTGCTTCGGATGTCTGCCGTCCTCGTATTCACCGTCAATCCGATAGGTTGTCACCTCAAAGCCCTCTCTCTCCTGCATGACCGTAACCGTTCCATGCTGTAGGCCGGTATCGATCGTGCGGGAAAAGAGCGCTTTTACCTGTTCCGGTCCCGCAGAGGTCGTGATATCCCAGTCCTGCGGCTCTCTCCCCAGAATGGAGTCCCTGACGCAGCCGCCGACCACATACGCTTCAAAACCGGCGGCATGCAGCCTGTTTAATATTCTTTCCGCTTTTTCCGGAATGGAAATCCTGATCCTTTCACTCACTGTTTTCCCCTCTTATCTCAGAAGAAACGGCTGATCACCTGAACCAGCCCCTCCTCATCGTTCGTCGCCGTAATATAATCAGCGGCATCCCTGACAGCCTGCTGTGCATTTCCCATGGCAACTCCGACACCCGCATACCGGATCATCGAAATATCATTAAACCCGTCCCCGCAGCAGACGGTATCCTCCCGCTTTACGCCGATCACAGGCAGAATCCTGTCTAAAGAAGCCGCCTTATCCACATTCTGCGACATAATCTCGATAAAAAACGGCTCCGAACGGTAAATACTCGCATATTCCCCATACTTTTCGGCTAACTGCGCCTCGAACCGCTCCGCTTTCTCCGGAGCCGCCGTCATCAGGCACTTATTGACGTCAAAATCGACAAACGTAAGGAAATCCTCAGCTACCCTGACAGGAAGACCGTTGATCCGCGCCTCCAGCTCAATATATTCATCCACGGGAAAGGCGGATATCACCTCGCTCCCGAGATAAGTGATCAGTCCGCAACCGGTCTGCTTCGCAAACCGGTACAGTCCCGGGATCAGTGTCTGCGGCAGGATCTTCTGGTAAATGATCTCTCCCGTCGCGCATTCCACGATCCGCGCACCGTTAAAGGAGAGCAGATAACCGCCATACCGTCTCAGTTCCAGCTCCTCCTCATATCTGTGCATCCCCGGCGTCGGTCTTCCGGACGCAAGGATCACCTTATGCCCGCGCTTCATGACCTCCTGCACCGCCGCCTTTGTCGCGGGGGTAATTTCCTTTTTAGAATTTGTCAGTGTTCCGTCGATATCCAATACCAAAGCTTTTGTCGTCATTTTTCTCTTTCTCAAAAAGGCGGTGAGAATCTCCCACCGCCGTCCGTCTTACCTTTCCTTTATTCCTGCGTACTCTCTTCCGTGGATTCCGCTGCGTCCTCCGAAGATGCCTCCAAAGAAGCACTCTCTGCCGCGGCGCTTTCCTCTGCCTGAACCTTCAGGTAATTCAGATTCCCCTTCGGATCCGCAATCTCATAATTCTCACTGATCTCTTCCAGATATTCGCTAAGCGCCGTTGTCAGCAGGGTACTCCTGATATTCTGACTCCACTCCGGCGCATTTGTTCCCACATAGTAGACAACATAGGAATTTTCACCTTCCTCGCCCGTAACTGCTGTTGCGTCGCCGCTTACACGCGCGCCGTCGAACAGCCACTCCGAAAGAGCTTCATCCATGCCGGATGCCGTAAGACCCTCATAAAGTCCGCCCTCAACGGTAGCTCCCTGCGCATCCGCAAGCTCTGCAAAGCTCTCCTGCGTCGCCGCACCGCTGCGCCATTCTTCCAGAAGCGCACCCGCATTCGTCTCGGAATCGGAAGCCAGCGTGATGACTCTCGCGTCAGCCGTCGGCGTCTCATCGCGATAACGCTTCTCAAACTCCAGCACATAATACAGATTGCTGCTCTCATTTTCAATGACCGTACTGTCTCCCGCTTTCCTCTCCGCGTCAAACAGCCAGTCGCGCATCAGGCTGTGTACCTCGCTGCTCTTAGCGTTCTCATGCAGCTCACCCTCCGCTGCAACCGTCTCCAGAGCCTCGTCTGCCTTTGCCTTCGCCTGCTGCATCGCATAGGCAACCTCCGCCTCAGACGGCTCGTAAGCCTCTTCCGTATCATCAGAAGCCGTCCCGTCCGTCGTCTCCGTCTCTTCTACGGGATCCGCAAGCTCGGTAGGCTCCGTCGGCAGCTCGGCATTCACCGTGACAAGACGGTAATCTACGGAATCATAGCTGTCCTTATTTTCCTCATAATAGCTCTGAATTTCCTCGTCGGAGGGCGCTTTTTCATCCGAAATCCGGTCGTAATACGCGCTGATCTCCATTGCTTCCTTAATGTAACCCTTCAGACGGGACTCCGTCGCATACGTTCCATAGGTCTGCTGAATGTATGCCTTCTGTGTCATTCCGGCTTCCTCCGCCGCTTCCTTCAGGGTCTGCTCATACTCCGCATAATCCTCTGTCGCGTCATAGGTAAAGCCCGCCGCCTTCATCTCATCGCGCAGCGCCTTGTTCGTCGCGATATTCTCCGCCGCCATCTGCTCAAAATAATCCTGCCAGGTCAGCGTATCGGAATACATCTGCTGCGACAGATCACCGCTTAAATCCATGCCGAACATGCTCAGGTAATAGCTGTACTGCGCGAGATAATTGTTCTTCATCAGATTATAGTTGTAGTCAAACTCTACCCTGGATACCTTTTCCCCCGCAACCTCAATATAGGTTCCGTTGACCGTCAGATAACTTCTGATCGGGAAAGACGCCACCAGACACAGCAGCACCGCGACAACGGCAATCCCCGTAATCCTGCTGATCAGCTCTTCCTTCGCCTCTTTCTTCTTCGCCGCTTCCCTCGCCTGCATCTTCCGGTCATACCGGGTCATAACCTTTTCCTGCTTTTCCTCTGTATTTTCCGTTACTTTCTTTGCCATGGAAAAATGATTCTCCTTCCTATTGAATTGCATACCTGTCCGTCATTATACTGCAAAACGGAAGGCATATGCAATCCATTTCACATATTTTTCATGTTTTTCCATCATATTTTTATACCGGAACGGCTGTCACGGACACATTTTGCTTGACAGGGAAAACCGTTGTGCTATTATAAAACTGTTGTTTTACCTATCCGTAAAATTTATGAGGAGGAAATCATGTTAGAAAATCTAAAGAAAAAAAGCATTAAAAAGGTTCTTACCGGCAGCATCCTGCTCCTGATCATCGGCGCGGCGCTTGTGGTCTGGCAGGGTTCTCACGCAATCTACGCGCTCATCGGCTATCAGCAGTTTGAGGATCTGAAGCCGGACGAGATCAAAAATCAGCTCGTCAAAATCAACGTGGATACCGTTTTCGACTGCTATCTGGAGGAGTACAGCGAAAATACCAAAACGCATCAGCAGACCACGACGCATCTGTACTACATAACCTGGACGGGTGACGAAAACGCAACGGATTACCGCTACATCACGATTAAGGTTCCGAAAAAGTATGAGAGCAGAATGGATGAGATCATGGATGACACCGGTGAGGGCATCTATTCCAGTCCGCTCAAGCTTACCGGCGAGATCAAAAAGCTCTCCGAGGAGGACTACGGCTACTTTGAGGAATATTTTGTTGATATCTGCGGCTTCAGCCAGAGCGAGTTTGAGGAAGCAACCTCTCTCTACTATATCAATGTCTTCAAGGACACGGCAAGCCAGAACGGCGTTTATCTTGTCGTCTTCTTCGGCGGTATCCTGCTGATCGTATGGGCGGTCATCCGGATCGTCAGGGCATACGGCGGCAGCTACATGAAGAAGTTTCAGCAGCAGTATCAGGCAGCGGGCTACAGCGACGCAACGATTGAATCCGACCTCGGCTCCGCCGTCAGCTTCTTAAAGAAGGATGCGGTAAAGCTCGGTCGTCTCTGTTTTTATGATCTGCAGGGCACGACCCCGGTAGCGATTCCCGTAAGTAAGATCCTCTGGGCTTATCAGACGACGACAACACACCGCACAAACGGCATCAAAACGGGCACGACCTACAGCATCATGATCTTTGAGGACGGCAGAAAGAACGCGTATACGATCAACGTTCCCAATGAGGCAGCCTCGCAGGAGATCCTTCAGAAGATGAACGCCATGTATCCCTGGGTTGTGATCGGATACAATGCCGAGCTCCCGAAACTGTTCAAGAAGGACCGTCAGCAGTTCTTACAGCTCCGCTACAACACGGTCGAGCACGTTACCGTAGAGCCCGGCTTTGAGGAATTTCAGAACAGCTACAGCGCAGAGGTCACAGACAGCGCCGCATCCGACAGCACGAATTAAGGATTCATATACATACATTCAAAAAGAAAGCAGGGTATCAACCCTGCTTTCTGTATTGTACCGGCGTCATGCCGTAGCTCTTCTTAAACAGTCTGTTAAAGTGCTCTACATTCTCGTAGCCGACCTCGGCAGCAATCGTCTCCACCGTCTGGTTCGTCTCACGGAGCATCGTCTTCGCCTTTTTCATCCGCTCTTCCCTGACAACATCCTGAAACGTCATTCCCGCTTTCTCTCTGATGTACTTGGAAAGATACGGCTTGGAAAGATGAAATTTCTCGGACAGTGTTTCCAGCGTTACGCTTTTATAATCATTCTGAATACTGCTGATGATCTCAACAATGCGGTCTTCCCTGCCTGCCGTGATATGCTGTTCTGCGGCGAGCTTATTTGTCGCAGCGGTAAGCGCCGCTATGGATGCCTTAATGATATCCTCATCCACGCCGACTCCCCAGTAGAGATGCCCGTCATGCATAACGCCGACATAAGCAGCCGCCCTTGAGCTGGAGCCCTTTGAAATCGCATGCTCCTCGTAAACGGAAAGCTCATAATTGATCCCAAAGAAGGTCTTGATCGCGTTGCTGACGGCATCCAGGCGACCGTTTCCGGCGGTTTTAATGACTCTCTGCGTTCCGTTCTGATCGATCGTAACCTCCGCCTGAATCCCCTTCTCCTGTCTGAAATGACATTCCGGAATACGGAACACCTTGCGGGGACTGATATAATTCTCCTCAAAGATCGCATAAATCTCTGCGGGCAGAAGCTCCTGATGCCGCTTATCGGAAACGCCCTTGATCAGATAACCTACCTCTTCCTTCATGGAAGCGGGAAGCGCGAAGCCGAACTGCTGCTTCAATACAAACGCGACGCCGCCCTTTCCGGATACGCTGTTGATACGGATGACATCCGACTCATACTCTCTCCCGACATCCGCAGGGTCGATCGGCAGATAAGGTACATCCCAGCGCTTTCCGCTCTTTCCTTCCTTATGCCATGCCATACCCTTGCTGATCGCATCCTGATGGGAGCCGGAAAATGCCGTAAATACAAGGTCTCCCGCGTAAGGCGTCCGCTCATGTACCTTCATGCCCGTAAAGTGCTCATACGCCTCCCTGATCTTCGCGATATGTCCAAAATCAAGCCCGCTGTCCACGCCGTGACACATCATATTCATCGCAACCGTCACAAGGTCTACATTCCCCGTGCGCTCGCCGTTTCCGAACAGCGTACCCTCGACACGGTCCGCTCCGGCAAGAATACCGAACTCCGCATCGCTGACACCGCAGCCCCTGTCGTTGTGAGGGTGTACGCTTAAAACTACGTTATCCCTGTACTTTAAATGCTTATCCATATATTCGATCTGACAGGCAAAGACATGAGGCATCGCGACCTGTACCGTCGTCGGAAGATTGATGATCGCCTTATGCGCCGCATCCGGCTGCCAGACATCCAGAACCGCATTGCAGACATCCAGCGCGTAATCCACCTCCGTCTGAGAGAAGCTCTCCGGACTGTATTCAAACGTAAAGTTTCCCTCCGTTTCCGCGGCAAGCCGCTTTAAAAGCATCGCGCCGTCCACCGCGAGCTTCTTAATCGCTTCCTTATCCTTCTTAAAGACCTGCTCGCGCTGCTCGACGGACGTTGAATTATAGAGATGAACCACCGCATGCGGCGCACCCTTCAGCGCCTCAAAGGTCTTACGGATAATATGCTCGCGCGCCTGCGTGAGCACCTGGATCGTTACATCCTCCGGAATCATGTTCCGCTCGATCAGTGCGCGGATAAAATTGTATTCCGTGTCGGAGGAGGCAGGAAAGCCGACCTCGATCTCCTTAAAACCGATCTCCACAAGCAGCTTGAAGAACTCCAGCTTATCCTCAAGGTTCATCGGATCGATCAGCGCCTGATTTCCGTCTCTTAAGTCTACGCTGCACCAGATAGGCGCCTTTTCTATACATTCCTTTTTCACCCAGTCGTAAGTAACCTCGGGCGGCATATGATAAGTTTTTTTATATTTTTCCCTGATTTCACTGCTGTTCATGATACATCCTCTTTTCTGATGAATTTTATAGATACCATCCTAACACTGATTTTACAGGGTTACAAGTATCGAATTTAATTATTTGCTTGATTTAATTTAACCCGCTTTCTGGGAAATGTTCGCATTTACGCCGTTTTTTACGTTTTCTATTACGATTCCTGTTGACTGATTTTAATTGCGCTTTCTCGCGTTTTATCGTTTTCGGGATTGTCCGCATCTGCCTTGCCTCTTTGTCATATCATTTTTCCGGTTCTGCTGCCAAAGCGTTTTCCTCTACTTTTTACCGCCCTGCTTCTTGGAAATACGCCGGGAATGTGTTAGAATGTAACTGTTCAGAGTCATGCAGATCTGTAACCGTGCGGCTGCCATATCCGCATGCGCAGAAGCACAGTTACGGATTTCTATGGCAAAGTAACCGCATGACCTTTCAGGCAAAGGAGGAGTCATTATGAATCTTGTAATTACCATGAGCCGCCGGTTCGGAACCGGAGCGAGCATGATTGCAAAGGAGCTTTCCGAAAAACTCGGGATTCCCGTATATGACAAGGCTTATATCGAAAACGTGCTTCACGAAAACGATTATGCGGATGAAGCCGAGGTCATCCGGACGCTCGCAGAGAATCCCTGCATCATCCTCGGGCGATGTGCTTCGGAAATCCTAAAGGATCAGCCGAATGTATTCAATATTTATGTCTGCGCGGATAAAGAGGACCGCATTCAGCGGATCATGAAAAAGGAAAAGCTCCCGCAGGAAGACGCAAAAGCGCTGATCGAAAAGAATGACAGGGAGCGCTCGGAATATTATTACCAAAACACCGGAAAGGTCTGGGGCGATGTCAACAATTATCACATGATCCTCGATACCTCAAAGCTCGGCGTTGAAAACTGCGCCGACATCCTGCTCCGGTATTTTGAAAGGGTTGAAATCATTTAACAAAAAGGCTGCGGCATCCTTTACGGGAATCCGCAGCCTTTCCGAATACTTCTTTATCACTCATTGCTTCTTCAGGTTCTTCGCATGGACAAAATAGAGAATCAGTCCGACAAATACCATGCCGCCGACCATGTTTCCAAGCGTTACGGGAATGGCGCTCTTTACGAAAAAGCTTCCCCAGTTTAAGTCCGCGAGCTGCTCCGCCGTATAACCGTACTCTGTCATCGCCTTTTCGGCGTAAGCGCTGTTATTCATCGCAAAAATTCCCGCAGGAATATAATACATATTTGCAACGCAATGCTCATAACCGCTGACGACAAACGCCATGATCGGGAAAAAGATCGCCCAGACCTTTCCCGCAATGTCCGTTGCGGCAGTCGCCATCAGCACCGCGGCACACACGAAGATATTACAGAGAATGCCGGAGCAGAACGCCGCGCCGAACGAAAGATTCACCTTTCCCATCGCAACCTTGATCGTAAACGCGCCCAGCAGACCGCCCGTATATCCGAACTGACCCGACGCATACGCCAGAAACGCGATCACGACCGCGCCCAGCAGATTCGTCACATAGACAACGACCAGCACGCGGAGCATCTTCAGCACGGAAAATTTCCTGTGTACACAGCCCATAATCATCAGACAGTCGCCCGTAAACAGCTCGCCGCCGATAAAGACGATCATCATCAGACCAACCGGGAAGATACAGCCGCCCAAAAGCCTTGCAACGCCTACATTCGTCACCGCATGCATCGCGACACTGCTCGCCGCCGCGCCGCCCGCGATAAACATTCCCGCAAAGATACCCAGAAGGATCATGCGCCCCAGAGGCATATTCGCCTTGCCGGCTGCTGCCTCCATGTTTTTCTCCACAATCTGCTGCGGCAGTACCACGCCGCTGTTTGTATTTTCCATAGTAATCTCCATTTCCGAAATCTCTGTTTCCTCTTCACACACCGGATTTATCGTACCACACTCGCAGATTGTATACAAGACCCAATTTCAATCCCGACGGCGGGAAACCCGGATCCCCCGGACTCTCCCGTTTCTGACCAGAAAAAAAGCCCTAAACCTGCTCATTGCAAGCCTAAGACTTTCTACATGCACCGCCAGGGGCTCGAACCCTGGACACCCTGATTAAGAGTCAGGTGCTCTACCAACTGAGCTAGCGGTGCATTCGCTGTATTTTTGTTTCCCTCACAGCACAAAAGTTATTCTACCACGCACTTTTCAAAAATGCAAGTACTTTTTTAAAAAATTTTAATCTTTCTGTTATTTTTTTATGATCCCTTCTCAAAGACCCCGACTCCATAGGGCGGCAGCTCTCCGGAGAATACCACATCCGCAAGCAGCTCCCTGCTTCCCGCCTTTTCCGGACAGAAATACGCAGCCTCCCCGGCATTCAGGATAACCTCAACCGTCTGTTCTCCGGACAGATGCAGCTCCCAGCTAAGCGCTCTGCCCTCACCGGGCATGTTTTTCCAGCAGACTTCCCCGCAGGATACCGCCCGATACCTCTTTCGGATGGAAATCAGTCTTTTATAATAGGAGAAAAGCTCCGCATCCTGCAGCTCCTTTTTCCAGAGCATTCCGCCACGGCACGCCGAACCCTTTTTCCGTCCGGTCATGCCAAGCTCATCCCCATAGTAGATCATCGGCATCCCGGGCAGCAGAAGCTGCATTGCCGCAGCCGGCTTCAGAAGCTCCTTTCTCCCGTCTGCCTGCGTCAGAAAACGATCCGTGTCGTGGCTGTCGATCAGATTCCAGAGAAGGGGCACCGCGTCCGCCTTCAGCCGTCCGCGCACAAAATCCAGCTGCTTCGCAAACTGCCCCGCAGATAATCTTTTCTCTAACAGAAAGCCCGTCACCGCGCGCGTAAAATGATAATTCATCACACTGTCCCACTGGTCGCCGCCTAAGAAAGAACGGTTAAAATGCCATATCTCCCCGACAATCAGCACCTCCGGGTTCACCGCATGCAGACACTTCCGCAGCTCTCTCCAGAAATCCCGCCCTATCTCATCCGCGACATCCAGCCGCCAGCCGTCTATCGCACAGACTCTTGTCCAGTGCTCCACCACGCCGAAAAGATATTCCCGCACCTCGGGATTCCGGCAGTTCAGCTTCGGCATTCCGCCAAAATAGGAAAAGCACTTATAGGAGGGCTTCCATTCGCTTCTGAGAGGAAACTCTTCTATATAATACCAGTCGCGGTACCGGGAAGCTTCCTGATGCTCGAGCAGATCCCGGAAAGCAAAAAAATCCGTCGACGTATGGTTAAACACGGCATCGAGGATCACGCGCATTCCCGCCTCATGTGCCGACCGCACCAGCTCCTTCAGATCCTCCTCCGTTCCAAAATCAGGATCGATCCGCATATAATCCACCGTATCGTATTTATGCGTGGTATTCGCCGCAAATATCGGCGTCAGATAAAGCACCTCCGCGCCAAGCTCCTTCAGGTACGGCAGACTGTGAGTGATCCCCCGCAGATTCCCCTTCAGGCTGTCCCGGTGGGTCAGATCCTTCCGATACCACTCTTCCTCCGGCACATCCCGGTCCGTGGCAAATCTGTCGACAAAAATCTGATAGACCACCTTCCCCGCCGCCCATTCCGGCGCCCCGAAAGCCTCTTCCTCACGGCTTGCCAACGGACAGTCAAACATATCGTCAATATCCTCAGGCATCGTCTCATAAAAGCCGTAATTTCCATAGTAAAGCGTCCCGCCCTGTCCGTCCTGCATTTCAAAGAAATACCGGATGCACAGCATATCCGCGATAATATCCGCCTCGTAAAAATCGTACAGCCCGTCCGACGCCACTCTGCGCATGACAGTGCTGCTCTCCGTATTCATTCTGTCTGACGGAATGTATTTATCACGGCAGTGCAGGAACACCCTGCACGCATCGCCCTGCTTTACCGCAAGCTTAACCGTGTAGCTGTTCCTGCCCGTCGCATAAAAATAATCATTCTCCGGATGATGTATGACCGCCGCTCTTTCCATACGTCCTATCCCTTCACTGCACCGCTGACTCCTTCAGCATAATACTTCTGTGTACACATAAACAGCGTCGCGATCGGAATGGAGATGACCACCGCTGCCGCCGCAAAGCTGCAGAACCACTGGTCGATATACTCCCTGTCCAGCATCTGATACATTCCCACCGCAACCGTATAATAGTCCTTGTTCGGCCCGCAGAGCACCTTCGCCAGCATAAAATCCTTAAACGGACCGGCAAAGGAGGTCAGCAGCGTATAGACGATGATCGGCTTCGACAGGGGCATGATAATCTTTGTCAGCACATGCCATCTCGTCGCTCCGTCAATCATTGCCGCCTCGTCCAGCGCGATCGGAATCGTATCAAAAAATCCCTTCGCCACATGATAGCCGACGCCGGCGCCGCCCGCGTAGACAGCCACCATGGCAACCCGCAGCATCGGTCCGCCCGTCCAGCCGAGCATCTTTATGATATAGTATACCGCGATCATCGACATAAATCCAGGAAAAAGATGTATAATCATCGCCGCATTCATCAGCTTCTTTCTGGAGCGGAAGCGAAGTCTCGACAGCGTATACGCCACCGCCACGACAAAGAACGTGGAAATCAGACAGCTTGCAACCGCAACGACCAGCGTATTCAGCATCATCTGCGGAAAATTGAACACGGAAAAGTCCGTAAACAGCTTCACATAATTGTCCCATGTATAGCTTGTCGGGAAAAAGGTGGAGCTGTAGGAGCCCTTTGTCCCCCGAAAGCTCGTAAGCAGCACCCAAAACAGCGGAACCAGCCATACGAACGCAAGCACGGCAAGCAGAACATGGGCAGCCACGACAAGAATTCTCTTTTTTAACGGCTTTTTTCTCATCTTCATCGGAAGCCCTCCTCGTTCTTATACGAACCGCTGTGCCGGAACGTCAGCAGTGACACGATGCTTAAGGTAATAAAGGTCATGATCCCGACAACCGCGCCGACATCATAAAACTGGTTGTCGATCGTCAGCTTATACAGCCAGGTAACAAGAAGATCTGTTTTTCCCGCCGTGGATTCCACGGGTCTCGGCGCGCCGTTCGAGGTCAGGAAAATGACGTTGAAATTATTGACATTTCCCGTAAAGGTGGTAATCAGATACGGCGTCGTCACAAACAGCATATAAGGAAGCGTAATCTTGCGGAAGGTCATGACGGGACCCGCGCCGTCCACTCTCGCGGAATCATACAGCTCCTGCGGAATGTTCTGAAGGATGCCCGTAATCTGCAAAAGCGCATAGGGAACGCCCACCCAGATATTGACCAGAACGACCGTCACGCGCGCCCACGACGTATCCGTAAAGAACGGCAGCGACTCCTTCGCGCCGAGCAGTCCCATATTGCGAAGCAGGACATTGACCGCGCCCTCCGGCTGCAGCATCTGCCGGATGATCAGGAGCGTTACAAAGTGCGGAACGGCTACCGTCAGCACAAAACAGAACCGCCAGAATTTCTTCGCCCTGATCTCTTTCCAGTTGATAAAAAGAGACAGCAGCATTCCGATGATATAGTTGGAAAAGGTCGCCACAACCGCCCATACGAGCGTCCAGCCCAATACCGGCCAGAAGGTTTTTCCGAGACTGCCGCTCATGCTCAGCATACGCTTAAAATTTTTCAGTCCGACCCAGTCGAAGAGCACCAGCTTATTATCCGTAACACTGTAATTCGTAAACGCCATGCACATCATAAAGATCAGCGGCAGCACCGTAAACGCGAGAACGCCGGCGATCGGAAGACTGAGCAGGGTCTTATGCAGATTGTTATTGAAAAGCTCCCTAAGCTCCTTCTTAAAGGAGGGCACCTCTTTTCCTTCCCTGTACAGCACTTCCGCCTTATAAGCGCTCTTTACGGAGCCGCAAAGAAGAACCAGCCCAAAAATCAGTACCGCGATCGTAATGATTCCGTAGAGCAGGATGACTAACGATCTGTCCCCGTCAGAGTATTCGTACAGGCTCTTCGCCTCATTCCAGACCTTCTGCTGCTCCACGTCCCCGAGCGTAACCAGCTTCCCCAGATTGTAAAAGCCGCTCTGCACCATATAGCGGATCACCAGAAGCTCTCCCAGCAGATACAGCGCCCCCTTGACAAACTGCCCTCTGACGGCGCAGCCCAGTCCTCCGATCACGAAGGACAGGCGTACAACCGGGGAACCGCTTTTCAGCGCCTGCTTCAGTCCGTATTTATTTTGTGCTTTCTGATTTGCTTTTCCCATAAATACCAGCCTCTTATTTCTGCTCTCCGCTTATTCCACGCCGGAGGTATTCGCCGCCGCATGAAAGGCTGCGGTCTTCTCTGCTGCATTATCGTGTGTTACAACGCCGTCGCGGATTTCCGTGCCGAAGCTCTCCGCGGGTGTCCAGTAATAAGACATTTCCGTGAACGCCGCTCTTGCGACCGCGATCCTGCCCGCCGTATCCGAATCCACCTTACAGATAATGGAATCCGAAAGCTCCGCCGTCAGCGTCGTATTACAGGGCACATAACCTCTCATCTCATAATGTGCCTTCTGCGCCTCATAGCTTCCGAGATACAGCGCGAGATTCAGCGCAACCTCAGGATACTTTGTCGTGGATTTTACGCCGACTGCCTTTGCGGAGGTGAAAGGACGAAGCTGCGTCTCCTTACCGTCCAGACTGATCGCAGGAACGATGGCAACCCCGTAATTATCGCCGAGAATTTCCTCCGTCTGCGCCGCCTGCCAGCTTCCGCAGAAATAAGCGTTCACGGAGCCTTCGCGCATCATCGCGATCGCGTCTGCCGGCTCTGCATTGACAAAGTTCTCATTTGCGGCGAGATCAACCAGATAGTCCGTAACGGCAACCGCCTTATCTCCGCTAAGATCAATGCCCGCTTCCCTGCTGAAGCTGCCGTCGGCATCCGTAAAGAAGCTGCATCCGTTTGCAAGATAGAAGCACGCGAGATAATAACCGTTGGTGATCGGACAGGCAACCTTACCCTTTTCCAGCATCTTCTCAAGAGACGTTACGTCATCCTCCGTAAATACGCTCTTGTCATAATACATAAAATAAGTATCCGTCGTAATCGGCACCCCGTAAACACCGCCCTCATAAGTAAGACATTCTACCAGGGATTCCGGAGAATTTGCCTTTACCTCGTCAAGATACTTTCCGCCGAGCTCCGTCAGGCAGTTCTCGGAGCAGAGATTTTCGATACCCGTGGAACCGTAAATGAACACGTCTGCCGCCGCCTCCATGTCCTTCGGAACCTCCTTCTTCGCGCTCGATTCCGTACACACGCCGTATTCAAAGGTAATGTTCCATTCCGGATGCTGCTCGTTAAACTGATCGCACATCGTAACCAGCCATGCGCCGACCTCGGGATCCTGATCCTCGGAAGGACTCCATACCGTGAGACTGACGTCAATCGGCTCCACCGTCTCCGCCGAAGCGCTCTCCGTCTGTTTTTCCTCTCCGGATGCCGCAGCGGCAACGCTCTCCTTTGCATTCTCTCCGGAGGATGCTCCGGCTTCTCCGTTTCCACAGCCGGTCATGCCGATCGCCATAACCGCCGTCATCATAACTGCCAATACTTTCCTCTTCATAATTTCCTTCTCCTTTTGAAAAATCTCCCTGTGAACCGTCATGTTTCGGCGTGCACTCCGAAACACATCCAAGAGTCTGTTTCGCTCCTGTTGAGCAAATATTATCATTGTTTCGTCGTTCTGTCAATATTGCTATGTATAATTTTTACAAATTATTTTTCCTGTTGCATTCTTGTTTGTGCAATGTTATGATGTTTTAAGAAATGTGTTTCGCTATCTGTTTCGTTACGCTGCCGTGTACGGAAACTGTTTCGCGATGTTGCCGCACAGGATACCGCCGGACAAAACAGCAGACGACGAAACCGCAGCCATGAAAACTTATGGAAACCGCAAAAGGAGAATCCCTCTATGAAGACAGAATATGGAAAAACAGAATACGAAAAGACAAATTATCACACCCACACCGCACGGTGCCGTCATGCGCAGGGCACGGAAGAGGATTATGTAAGCGCCGCCGTCCGGAACGGTCTGCGCATCCTCGGCTTTTCCGACCACGCGCCGTTTCCGGATCACGACTTCGGACTGCGGATGCCTTATTCCGAGCTGGAGGAGTATCTGCGCGCGATTGACGCATTGACTGCAAAATACTCTGCTGATATAATTTTGTATAAGGGTCTGGAAATTGAATATCTGCCGGAATATATGGAATATTACGACCGGCTGCTGACGAAGTCCGGAATGGATTATCTTCTGCTGGGCGAGCATTTTTACCGCGACAGAAACGGCTGTCTGTGCAACATCACGCAGGCAGACAAAACGGAAACCTATGTCGATTACGCCCTCGCCGTGGCAGAGGCGATGAGGACCGGCTTTTTTCAGGCTGTCGCCCACCCGGACATCTTCGCCATGAGCCGCTTCGCATGGGATTCCAACTGTGACAGGGCTGCGGATATCATCATCAGCGCCGCTCTGGAAACCGATACCGTTCTGGAATACAATGCCAACGGACTGCGCCGCGGTATTCATTCTTATCCGGACGGCGACCGCTTCATGTACCCGCATGCGCTTTTCTGGTCGAAGGCGGCAGATGCCGGAATCCGCGTCATGATCGGATCGGACTGCCATAATCCGTCCCAGATCTGGGATGCCGCAATGGAGGAAGCCTATATACGCGTCCGGGAAATCGGCTTACAGCCCGTTCTTACCATGCCTTAACCGGATTCGTCTTTCAAATATAAGGGGGAACATCATGAATATCAGAGATATCGCAAGAATCGCAAATGTCACACCGGGAACCGTTTCCAAGGTGTTGAACAATTACCCGGACATCAGCGACGCAACAAAGCAGCATGTCCTGCGCATCATAGAAGAATATCAGTATTCCCCCGTGCAGAACGCGAAGGCGAAGCCCGCGGAAGCCTCCTCACAGATCGGTCTGGTCGTCGAGGGCGTCAACAACTTCCTGTACAACGCCTTACAGGAGCAGCTGTCCCGCCGACTGCACAACGCCGGATACACGATCATGTTCTTCAACGACAATTACTATGTCCAGGACAAGCACGAAAAATTTCAGGAGCTGATTTCCTATACGGAACGGCACAGGCTCTGCGCGCTGATCTACATCGGCGGCAATTTTGAGCCGATCGGTCAGAAGCTGTCCGATTCCCTTTCCTGCCCGACGATCTTTGTCAATACGGTTCTTCCGACGCAGATCGGCGAAACGGCATATACCAGCGTTCAGGTCAACCATTTTGAAACCGCATACAGCCAGATGAACTACTTAATCTCCAAGGGTCACAGGCACATTGCGACCATGATCTCCTCCGTCGCGGACAACAGCGTTTACGGACTTCGCGTCAAGGGCTATCGCGCTGCCCTGTCGGAGCATCAGCTGACGGAAAGCCTCTCCGGGTTTCTGGAAACAGACTACATCTTTCCCAAGACCTATTCCGCGCTGAGCAGCTATCTGGCTTCTCATCCCGAGACAACCGCCGTCTGCTGTGTTGCGGACATTGTCGTTCCCGCCGTGATCCGCGCGATCCATGACGCGGGAAAAATCCCCGGAAAGGATATCGAAATCATCAGCTTCGACGGCATTGAACTCATGGGCTACTGCGTTCCGCGCATCACCACCTTTGCGCAGCCCGCAGAGGAGATGATCAACTACGTCTACGAGCTTCTCCCCGGACTGATAAACGGCGAACGGAGCCACCAGCACATCACCTTTCAGACAAAGCTTTTGCGGAACGAATCCTGCTGACCGCTAGGAGTCCTGCCGCAGCGCCTGACAGTCCTTACAGTATCCGTAAAGCTCCAGCTTATGCCCCGTAACCGTAAAATCTCCCGATTCCCTGTCCATATGGATATGCGAAAAGGGACAGCTTTGCAGCGGGATTCTCTTATGACAGTCCAGACAGATCGCGTAATGCGTATGCCCGCCCCTGTTCAGGGTATAGACGACCGTACCGTCTCCCATCCATGTCGTCTTCTCGACAAGTCCCTGCTCCTCAAACGCAGAGAGAATCCGATAAACCGTAGAGGGCGCATACTCTTCTCCCTGCCCTTTACTGCACGCCAGCTGATAAATCTGTGCCGCATTTAGCGGTTCTGCCGCACTCCACAAAATCCTGTATACACTTTTCCTCTGTTTCGTCCATTTCAGTCCCTGCGGATATTCCGGCTCCTCAGCCGCCGCATACGCCGCCCTGCACGCTGATAATTTCGCAAGCTTATCCATTCCACTGCCTCCATGTTATGATGTCAGAGTCAAACGCCCCCGACAATGATGCCTACGGCTTGTTCCGTGCTTTGCATTTCCACGTCTGCACTCCGTTTCAAACCTTTTGACTCCGCATCATATTATCCGAACAGCATCTCCATCAGGATACCCGTTACAACACCGATCGCATACAGCAGCCCGAGAATCTTCAGATTTTCCTTCCTGTCATGATTGACCCGGAACAATACCAGCAGCCCGATTCCGCTGCCCGCAAGCAGCCCGGAAAACAGGGAACCGATCCCGATGATCCCTTCCAGATAAAGCTGTGTGATCGCGACCGAGCCGGCACAGTTCGGAATCAGCCCGACAAGCCCGGCGAGAAGCGGTCCGACAAATCTGCTTCCCTGTAAAACGCCGGCGAGCACATCCTCCCCCGCGAAATACAGTACCAGATTCAGCCCGAAGGTAATCACCAGAATAAACAGGGAAATCTGCACGGTATGGGAAATCGCCGAGCGCAGGATTCCCTTCTCGCAATGACAGTGCTCATGCTCGCAGATCTCATGGATATGCTCATGCTCTTCCTTTCCCATCTTCCGCAGAACAACATCCGTCAGCAGTCCAAAGAATATGCCGAGCGCCGCCTTCCCGAGCAGGATTTTCAGAATCAGCCCGACAGGCGCCTGTTCCGAGATCAGGATCGGAAGCATCTCGTCAGAGGTGGAAAGATAAATCGCAAGCAGCGTTCCCAACGTGATCACGCGCCCCGCGTACAGATTGGACGCCGCCGCCGAAAATCCGCACTGCGGCACGATTCCCAGCACGCCGCCGATCACGGGCCCGAATTTTCCCGCCCGCCTTACCAGCGCCGATGCCTTTTCCCCCGTCTTATGCTCCAGATATTCCATCGCAAGATAAGTAAGAAATAAAAAGGGGATCAGTTTGATAAGATCCAGTAAAGTATCCAATATAACGTCTGCCATGTTTCCTCCGCGCCGGCTTCCCGGCTTTACTCACCCATATCCGGATGATCGCCTACAAACAGTTTTCT
>CAZVWN010000004.1:27909-30847 GCA_964631065.1 uncultured Acetatifactor sp. | reverse complement strand
CATTCACACATTGCAATCAAAGCATGTTTCGCCCATACAGAAAAAATAAGCGGCAAGCTGTGCCCTGGAGCTGAAGCTTTCTGTTTCGAGAAGCTGTCTGATGCGCTCGCGCGTGTACAGTCCGGCTGTAATCTGTTCGTTGGCGGAGCTATGATCCGCGGAATCGGCAGGTACGTCTTCAAGCTCTACAAACGCAATATGGTTTGTCACATCGGACAAAGCGACCGCGGCAAAGGACGGCGGAAGGATTTTTTGGATTTTGCGGACCTGCAGACCTGTTTCCTCATACAGCTCTCTGCGGATACAGTCTGCAAGGGTTTCGCCCGGCTCTAACATACCGGCGCACAGATTATAGATCTCCCGGTTGACGCCCATGCGAAACTCCTTTAATAAGAGCATCCGATCCCTGCAATAAGCGATCATGGAGACACCGCTCGGCGCTTTGCCGATATCTTCCGCGTCGTGTAATTCCCGATGGCTGACAATCTCAAATTTCTTCTCGCGGCCCGCCTTGTTCAGATAAGTCAGCTCATAATTTTTCAGATAGCTGCCGTTTCGTACCTTTTCAAATCCGATAAGCTCCATTTCTCTTCTATCCTTCTCCCCAAAATAACAACATACAATTATTGCGTTACAAGCCCGCACCAGTATCCGGAGGCATATGCCTTTCCTTTCTACTACAAAATATTTATGGCTTACAGCCGGTAAGGAATTACCCATCCTGTTGCTTAAGCTGTATAATGATGGAGCAATCGGAATCGGTATGTCGTCTTCCCTTCCCGGACTTTATAAAACGTACTTGCCGGTTTCTTATAGCTCAGAAATGCTCCCGGTATTGCTCATACAGCGGCTTTGCGATTTTCTTTCTTGTGATCTCAACCAGCCCGAGAGGCGTCATATCGACAACGGTTGTCTGAATCCTGTCGGCGCGGGTAAATTTCCGGAGACTGCGCATGACCTCATCCCGCTCCTCTTCTGCTTTCATATTGATGAAGTCTACGAGGATGATGCCGGAGAGATTGCGGAGTCTCAGCTGTCTCGCAACTTCCTTTGCGGCTTCCAGATTGACTAAAAGGGCGGCTTCGCCGGCAGTCGTCTTTTTTTTCTCATATTTGCCGGAATTTACGTCAATCACGGTCAGGGCTTCCGTCGGCTGGATAACGAGATAACCGCCGGATTTCAGCCATACGCGCTCGCTCAAGGCTTCCGTGATCTTCTGTTCCAGACTGTAGAGCTTTGAAAGGGAAAGCATCGTATCCTGATAAAGACGCAGCGTTACCGGAAGGGAATGCTTTGAGAGATATGCTTCTGTTTCGGTGTAAATTTCCGGTACATCCGTGATAATCTCCGAAAATTCTTCCGGGAAGATCATCTGATTCAGAAGCTTTTCCACAACGCCGTCCGCTTCTTTTATGCAGCTTAAGGCTGTGCGGTGCATACAGGACTTCAGAAACGCTTTCAGCTCCTTCAGAAACGCCTCAAAGGCATCAGAAAACGCTGCCTCTTTGGCAGAAACATCCGTCTCTTCACAAAAACACGCAGCCCCTGTCCTGACGATCAGTCCAAGCTGCGGAAGGGAAGGTGCCTCCGTAAAATCGTCCGCCACAAGCGACTGTACAAATTTTTTGTCCTTCTGAATACCGGTTTCCGTCAGCAGTCGATCCAGCGCTTCCTTCTGCGCGCTGTCTAACTTTGAAGAGATGCCGATCTTCGGACTGCCGAAGGAAACGGCGAAATATTCATTAGAGAAGGAAATATGCGCAGTGACGGAAGCCTGTTTTGTTTTCTGGGCATCCCGGACGATCTGAACGGGAAATTCGTCTCCGGCAAGGATTCTGCCGTCCGGCTTTCGGTTTAACAGGAGAAGCTCCTTTGCATCCTTTAACGGCAGGAAACAAAGCTCTCCCGGGGAAATTTCCACAAAGCATGCGCTGATGTTCGGCACGACATCTTTTACGCGCGCAAGAAAAATGGCGCCGACCTGACTGTTTTCCGGAAAATGCAGCATGGTAAGCTTCGTATCCCGGATCAGTGCGGCACACAGCCTTTCCCGGTAAAAGGTAAAGAGAAGCTTCCCCGCTCCGGTATCGCGCAGAGAGGTCTCTTCCGCAGACAGGGTAAGGGATGCTTTTGCTTCAATTCTCCGGCTCATAAAAATCTCCTCCCAGCGCACCGAGAGAAACAAAGTCCGGCGTTTCCCCTTCGCCGTTTCGATTGGTGTACATATCCTCCCGTGTGACAAGCAGTGCGTTTTCCTGTAAGGTTTCCCCGTTCTCTGCAAGAAATGCTTCCAGAATCTGTACAGGCTTAATGTTTCCGGCGCTGGAAGCGTTGACCAGCATGGAAAACGCAGAACCGTCCCAGTCAATTTTATAAATACCGGGCTTAAGATCCAGTTCGCGGGTTCCCTTTTTGGTCGGTTTTGTGATCAGGATAGTTTCCTGCGCGAGGAAACGCGGTAACGCCTCGCTGATGGAAAAGGCCGGCTCCCTGCCCTCGCGGAAGCGCACGGTATAGGCGGCTGCCGCAACGCTTGCCATGGCGTTTCCGGCGTTATCCGGCAGGATTTTTGCGCCTGTGATCTCAATCCCGTAAACGCTCACCGCATTCAGCCTGTCGATTACATCCTGACAGGAGCTTAAGGAATTGAGCTCGATATCCATGTATTCCCCGTTGCTTTCCAGACCGACGCTAAGCGGCGCGGCAAAGGTCATGACCTGATGCGGGCTGTAGCCGCCTGTATAAACGACATCCAGCTCTGCCCTGCGGATCGCTTTCTGGAAAAAGCGCATAACGTCCAGGTGTCCGATAAAACGGACAGGACCATATTTTCTGAATCTGATTCTGACTTTCATGGAGTTCTCTCATTCTGCCGCCATTTTGCGGCTGTTTCGTTGTCTGTAGCTCTTCATTTATTATGTGCGAAGCAGGTTCTGTA
>CAZVWN010000004.1:24138-27809 GCA_964631065.1 uncultured Acetatifactor sp. | reverse complement strand
CGTCGCTGCAAAATATCATTCAGCAGCCGCCGGTGATCAGCCCCGACTGCGGCTTGGACGCATAACAGATGCCGCCGCCGAATTTTGCCGCGCCGCACCCCTGGCATTTCAGCTTACAGTTTTCGGAAACTTCACCGCGCTTTGCCTTTTCCCATTCGCGCTTTAAAAATTCCTTTGTCACACCGCAGTCGATAAAATCCCAGGGAAGGATCTCTTCCGTGGAACGCTCGCGGTGGGTATAAAAATCAACGGACAGACCGCATTCCTCAATGGTGCTGATCCAGCGCTCATGGTGATAATATTCGCTCCAGGCATCATAAAAGCTGCCCTTTTCGTAAACGCGCCGGATCACCTCGCAAAGCCGTCTGTCGCCCCTTGCCAGAACGCCCTCTAAGACGCTTGCATCCGCCTCATGCCAGTTATATTTGATACTCTTCTGATTTAACTGCTCTGAAATTGCCTTCCTTGTCAGATACGCCTTTTCGATAAATTCTTCCTTTGTACATTGTGCCGCCCATTGGAACGGGGTAAAGGGCTTCGGGACAAAGAAGGACGTACTCGCTACGATCTGTACCCTGCCGTTGACCCGCTTTTCCTTCGGTACCGTATCGAAGAAGGTCGCGGCAATCTTATTACAGAGTTCAGCGATCCCCCTGATATCTTCCTCGTTTTCCGTCGGCTGTCCGAGCATGAAATAGAGTTTCACGCGTGTCCAGCCGCCCTCGAACGCCAGCGCGGCGCCGTTTAGGATCACTTCCTCCGTCAGCCCCTTATTGATGACGTTTCGCAGTCTTTGACTTCCCGCCTCCGGCGCAAAGGTCAGGCTTGACTTTCGGACATCCTGCACCTTACTCATGACATCCAGCGAAAAAGCGTCAATTCTTAAGGACGGCAGCGAGATGTTGATATGCCTGTCCCTGCATTCCTCAATCAGGAAGTTGATCAGCTCCGGAAGCTTACTGTAATCGCTGGAGCTTAAGGAGCTTAGGGAAATCTCCTCATGTCCGGTGTTTTTCAACATCTCCAGCGCCCATTTTTTCAATGTCTCAACATCGCGTTCCCTGACCGGACGATAGAGCTGTCCCGCCTGACAGAAGCGGCAGCCACGGATACAGCCGCGCTGGATCTCGAGAACGACTCTGTCCTGCGTTACCTTGATAAAAGGAACGACGGGCTTCATGGGATAATAGGTATCCGTGACATCCATCTGAATTTCCTTTGTGATCTTTTCAGGGATCCCTTCCTCCGTCGGCAGAAAGCTTTTTATGGTGCCGTCCGCATGATAGCTTACCTCATAGAAGGACGGTACATACATTCCCGGAAGCTTCGCGGCGCGGCGTAAAAATTCTCTTCTTCCCAAATCTGCATTCTTACATTCGATATAGAGATCCAGAAGGCTTCTGTATTGCGTCTCGCCCTCGCCGATATAGAAAATGTCAAAGAAATCCGCGATCGGCTCCGGATTATAGGTACAGGGGCCGCCGCCGATCACGATCGGGCAGTCGTCTCCTCTTTCTGCGGCATTCAGCGGAATCCCGGAGAGATCCAGAATCTGTAAAATGTTGGTATAACACATTTCGTACTGGATCGTGATGCCGAGAAAATCAAAGTCTCTGACAGGATCCTGCGATTCCAGCGCAAAGAGGGGAATGTTTTCCTTTCGCATGATGGCATCGAGGTCAAGCCACGGCGAATAAACCCGCTCACACCAGACATCCTCCCAGGAATTAAACATATCGTACAGGATCTGGATGCCGAGGTGCGACATGCCGATCTCATAGACATCGGGAAAGCACATGGCGAAGCGGACGGCAACCTCTTCCTTCTTTTTGATCACAGAATTGACTTCATGACCGATATACCGTTCCGGCTTTTCAACCTTCATGAGGATATCGTCAGAAAGCGCAAGCTTTTCATTCGGATTCATCATCAGTTTTCCTTTCAAGACCCTTTAACAATTGTTCCCATTGTAGCATAAATGCGCATACAATGCAATTCCGACCGATTCCGTTCCTATTCCATTTTCCATGGATTTATGTTATACTGTGCTCATGATTTACAGAATAACATTTTTCAGGAGGGAACATTATGAGAAACATCAACACGAAAAAATTTACGGCGCTTTTTCTTGCCTGTCTGCTGGCGGCTTCTTCGCTGACAGCCTGCGGCAGCGACGCTTCGTCGGGAAATGCCGGAGCAGCAGGCAACAACAGCGGCGCGCAGGATGAAAAGGCAGACAGCTCCAAAACCGGGCAGTCTTCCGAAAAGGCACAGGACAATGACGGCGCGCAGGATGCCGGTACGGACGCTTCCTCCGAAGAGCAGCAGACTGCGGGAGGCGACGGATATCTTTCTTACGACGATCTTCCGAACGAACAGAGCTTTTTCCTCTGGCTGGATGAAGGCGACATCCACTTTAAGTGCAACTATCCTGATAACTTTGCTTTTGATAGTCACGGCAATGGAATGGGAAGTGAAAACAGCTTCGACTATTCTATTGTTATGGCGCATTCCGAGCAGCCCATGCATGACACTTCTCTGGAGGACGCTTTTTATGCCCTGCTCAACGGAGAGGACGGCTTCCATTCCATCCTGCGGATGGTCAAAAAAGCTTCTTATGACGATCTGACGCCCGACGAGACGGAGTCCGTCACGCTCGACTGCGGTCGCGAGGCGCTCCGCTTCTCAGGACTGCAGCACATGGATGACTACGGCACGATCGCTGACTGCCCGATCTATGGATATTGCACGATGCTCGACGATATTCCCGTCATAATCTGTTATATCATCTTCGACGAGGAGAATTATGAGGAAGACCGTCTCGCCGGGAGAGAACGATATCATTCTCCCGACGAGTTGGATCACTACATCGAAGAGATGCTCAATACGCTCCGCGTTATCGAAGAGTAATGGTTACAGATTTCCCGTCAGGTATGCATAAGCGTTCCGGATATTCTGCTCTCTTCCGACAATGAGGTAGTAATCCTGCTGTTCCTGCCCTTCCATGCTAAGATAGGAGCCGTAAGCGGCGATGTCACAGCTGATGACGGTTCCTGTCGTGGCGGGAAGGATGGCATACCCTCTGTCGGACAGTACAAACGGAAGCTGTCCGGGAACAGAGAGAACCCTCGCGCTGCCGCGAAGCTTTAAGATATCCTGTCCGGAGGGCCCAAGGGCGTAGAGCTGTTCGCCCTTTTGCCAGTCGAAGAAGATGCGGTTTCTTTGTCCCTCGATCTGCCGGCATTCCGTTTTCCGCTCGTTAAGGAGCGCTTTCCCCGTCGGATCGAGATAACGGGCGCTGCCGGATGCCTTGTCGATCTCTACACACAATTCTTTTGTCGTAAGCGTAAGCTGTCTGCCGTTATCCTTAAATTTCCAGTCGCGTTCCTGTCTGTTGACCCGGATCAGCGGATGTACCGTATCCGTGATCCGCGCAGCTTTTGAAAACGTGAGGCGCAAAATCGCACTGCCGACCGGACTGATGCGGAGAATGCCGTACTGTGACTGTAAATAAAGTCCGTCCGGCTGCCTGGAAGCCCAGCGCACGGCGAGGGAAATTTTTGCGTGTCCTTCGGGACGCAAAGCTTCCGTCGGCGGCATATCGCCGAAGGATAAGGCGTTTTCCGATACCGGTACGGACGTTTTTTTCTGCGCAATTGCGGAAGCTGTTT
>CAZVWN010000004.1:10361-24038 GCA_964631065.1 uncultured Acetatifactor sp. | reverse complement strand
ATATGCAGCTCATGGAGCGCTCTGGTTGCCGCGACATAGAGAAGCTTCGCATGCCCGTCGTCTGACGGGTAGTCTTCTCTTGTCGGATTCCAAATCAGAACGGCATCAAATTCCAGCCCTTTTGTGTATTCCACAGGCAGAACGAGAATGCCGTTTCCAAAATCCGCCTTTGTAAGATCGCTCTCCAGAATCGGAATCTGTTCTGCGAGCGCTGCCGCCGTCCGGTTGGCGGAAGCGGCATCACGGCAGACAACGGCGATCGTCTTCAGCCCTTCCGACTGCCATCTGCGGCAGATTTCTGCGGCGCGCAGGGCAAATGTTTTTTTGGATGAAAGCTCTACGGCAACCGGTTTTCCGTGGCGGATGATCGGCTCGACCGGATAGACTAAAAACCGCCCGTGGCGTAGAATCGCCGTTGCAAAATCGGAAATTTCAACGGTATTCCGGTAACTCTTTTTTAAAACGCCGAAGGAATCCGCAGGATCCGTCAAAAGAAGCGCTTTCAGCTCTTCCCAGTCGTTTAAGCCGGAGCCGAAACGGATGTTTTGGGAAATATCGCCCATCACGGTATAAGTGCAGTCCCGGATGCAGTCGTGCAGGACATGATATGCCATCATGCCGAAATCCTGCGCTTCGTCTATGACGATATGATGCGCCTCGCTGATGACCTCCGTTTCCTTTACCAGCTTGTAAAGCAGGGCAAGCGCCGCAAGATCGTAGACATCAAAGGCGTTATCCGGAAGCGTGACGGAATATCCCTTTTTACGCTGTTCTAATAGAAACTGTTGGTACAGCTCATAGATGGAGGTCTTCCACTGCGCTTTTCCGTAATACCCTCTGTAAGCCCGCAGGATTGCCTTTCTTTCCTCCGCCGTATATTTGACGCCTTTTCCGAGAAATTCCTCCTTGATCTTAACGGTCAGCCGCTCGTTTAACATATGGATCTTGCTTTGGATGGAGACGGAAGGGTTTTCTGCGATATAGCGTCGGATACTCTCTGCCTCCACAAGCCGGACGGTTACGGGCTTTCTTCCTGCCCTGCGATCCTCTTCCGTTTTATCGTAAATGCCGTTTTTGCCATTTTGCAGACCTTCCACAAACTGACGCGGATTTAAGAAGATGCTTTCCTGCGGGATTGTCTTCTGCTCCAGTCTGCGGATAAAAGCGATCAGATCGCGATACCACATTTCCGTTCCCTTGACGATATCCGCAGCTCCGGAAAGGGGTTTTACCTCATATTTTTTTGCATCCCAGTCCTCGTACAGGAGACGGATAAAGAGCTGCTCCATCGTCATCTGCTTTACGCCGTAGACATCAAGATCCGGAAGAACGCCGGTAATATAGTTCAAAAGAATCCGGTTGCTGCCGACAATGTAGAAATCCTCCGGACGGAACCGCTCCTGATAGTTGTAGAGAATAAAGGAGATGCGGTGCATGGCAACCGTTGTTTTTCCGGAACCGGCAACGCCCTGCACGATGATGTTGTGATACGGGGATTTCCGGATGATCTCATTCTGCTCCTTCTGGATGGTGGCAACGATCTCTCCCAGCACGGCTTCCTTGTTCTTTGACAGATATTTCATCAGCAGATCATCATTTGCGACAACCTCTGTGTCGAAATAATCGAGCAGCTTTCCTTCCGCGAGCTCGTAGGTTCGCTTCAGCTTGAGATCGATCGGCAGCTCTTTCCCGTCGGGAGCCGTATAACTGCATTTTCCCAGACCGTTTTCATAATATGCGTTTGCAACGGGCGCACGCCAGTCTACAACCCGCTGGCTCGTCCTGTCTGCGGAAATGCCGCCCTTGCCGATATAGAGCGACTCTTCCCGGTTCAGCGTCTCATCATGGAAAATGATCCGCCCGAAATAGGGCTTCTGTTTTGCGCGTTCATTGCGCGCCAGCGCCCGCTTCATATGCTCGTTCAGGGTGATGGTGTTATTGAGAATCGTCCAGACCTCTGTATCGTTGTCATGGTAATGCTCCAGCATTTCGTCGATATCTGCCTGCATTCTGGTGACTTCCTGCCTGTAGTTTGCAAGATTCGTGTCAATGATCCGCAGAGTCTCCCGCAGATAAAGCTCTTCCGCCTCGCGGCCGGTGTCGGTTCGGTTCATGGCTGCCTCCTCTTCCTGTATGTTTTAATTTGACAAACTGCCTTTCCCGGAGAAATTGTGTCCCCGGTAAGAGCCGTGTGTCTGTTGCAAACTGTATTGAGCGTCGGTACTTAGATCCTGTACTTTAGGATCTTATGTACCGTTACGCGAAATCCCAAGCGCAAGCGCGTTTGCAATCAGACATACATCTCTTAGCCGAAGGAACGCCCTGAACAGGAAATCATGTATGTTACGAATATCCGGATAAGTAAAATTGTACAGGAAAATGAAAATAATACTAGACTTTTCTTTTGATTTCTGCTAAAGTGTTATATAGAGTTACGTCTGAAAAAGCCTACCGGATTTCGGTAGGCTTTTAACGTTATTCAGACAATCATTCTCATCCCGTAAAACTTAACGGTTCGCAAGCTCCGTCGTGATTTCCTCCCAGCTGACCCCTTTCTCCACCATAAGTACCATCATGTGATACAAAAAGTCGCTGATCTCATACTTTACTTCATTTGCGTTCGGGTTCTTCGCGGCAATGACGATCTCGGTCGCCTCTTCCCCCAGCTTTTTTAAGATCTTGTCAATTCCCTTGTCAAAGAGATAATTGGTATAAGAACCTTCCTTCGGATGTTCCTTTCTGTCCTTTATGACGTTCAGAACGTCCTCAAAGACCTGAAGCGGGTTCTCAGCCTCCTCATAATCCTTCTTTGTGATTTCGTTGAAGAAGCAGCTTCTTTTTCCGGTATGGCATGCCGCGCCGACCTGAGAGACCTTCGCGAGAATCGTATCCTGATCGCAGTCTGCGGTCAGGCTCTTTACATACTGATAATGTCCGCTTGTCTCTCCCTTCAGCCACAGCTCGTTCCTGCTCCGGCTGAAATACGTCATTTTTCCGGTGGCAAGCGTCTGCTGATATGCCTCCTCGTTCATGTAAGCGACCATCAGCACCTCGAGCGTCCGATAATCCTGTACGACAACGGGAACCAGACGATCGCTGTTTAATTTCAGATCAGACCATGCCAGTGCGGCATGCAGCGTGGCAACGGCAAGACCGCTCTCCTGACAGAGCTTTTTCAGTGACCGGATTTCCTGACAGTTATCGTTGATGGTATTTCCGGTAACGCCGCAGACATGCGGATAGGAAAAAATCTCCATCAGCTTGTTCAATGCGATTTGGTTGATTTGGACATAAAACGGAAGCTCCGTCAGGCTTTCCGTCTCGCGGATCTTGTGCGGATTCATGAGAAGCAGCGCACTGACGTAGGTTTCGATCAGCTCCCTGTGCATGGCAAGAAGCTGCGGATCGTTGTAGGAGGCAAGAATTTTTTCACGCCCGAATTTCAGCGACACCTCTTCCGTGATCGCGATGTTTTCCTCTTTTTCATAATCCAGAATGACTTTCCTGCATCCGGCATAGAGAAGCTTCTTGACATCCTCCATGCGGCGGATATTTCCTGTGCCGATGACATCCGTCTCCGCCGTCGTACAGATCTCCTTGATGAGATCCAGCGCCGCCTCATGTTCCGCATCGTCTGAAGACAGATCAAAGACGATCAGCTCGTCGGCATTTTCCTCATTATATTGACGGACCAGCCGCAGAGGATCCGTTTCCACGACGGACAGATCCGTGAGTGACCGCACTGCGTGTTCATGGTAAAGATAGATGCAGGGAACAAATTTTTTTACGATCATAAGATACCCTTTCTTTCGTTTATCCGCTCTGTTACAGACTGCCCTTTGTACTCAATACATCCGTAAGTCTGGGATCAAAGCTGACGGCGCTGTCCAGCGCCTTGGCAAATGCCTTAAACATCGCTTCGATCATATGATGCGCGTTTGCGCCGTCTAACACCTTGATATGCAGATTCATGCCGGCGCTGTAGGAAACCGCATAGAAAAATTCGCGGACAAGCTCTGTTTCCAGTGTGCCGACCCGTTCCACGGGGAACGTAACATCAAAGTTTAAGTAAGGTCTGCCGCAGAGATCGACGGCGCAGAGAACGAGCGCATCATCCATCGGCAGGAGAAAGGAACCGTACCGGCAGATTCCCTTTTTATCTCCGACGGCTTTTGCAATCGCCGTTCCGAGCACAATTCCCGTATCCTCGACCGTGTGATGCCCGTCGACCTGAAGATCACCGTTTACCTTACAGCGCAGATCGAAAAATCCGTGTCTGGAAAACCCTTCCAGCATATGATCAAAGAAGCCGATTCCGGTGGAAATATCAGCATTTCCCGCGCCGTCAAGCTGCAGGCTGACCGAAATGTCCGTTTCCTTTGTTTTTCGCGTGATGTCTGCCGTCCGATTCATCCTTCTTCTCCCTTCAGCGTATCAGTTTTCCTGTTCAAAACGTACCCGGACGCTGTTTGCGTGAGCCGTCAGCCCTTCGCTTGTTGCAAAGGCTTCAATATCCTGATGCACCTTTGCAAGCGCCTCGCGGGAATACGAAATAATGCTGGTCTTTTTGATAAAGTCGTCGACGTTTACCGGCGAGAAGAACTTTGCGGTACCGTTGGTCGGCAGGATGTGGTTCGGTCCTGCAAAATAATCGCCGAGCGGTTCGGAAGCATATTCTCCCAAAAAGATCGCCCCGGCATTGCGGATCTTCGTCATGATCTCAAAAGGATTCGCCGTCAGGATCTCCAGATGCTCTGACGCGATTTCGTTGACAACGTCGATTGCCTCGTTCATATCCTTTGCGACCAGGATATAGCCGTAATTTTCCAGAGACTTTTCGATGATCGGCTTTCTCTCCAGTCCGACGGTAAAGCGGTCGACTTCTGCGGATACTTTTTCCGCAAGCGTCCCGGAAGTCGTAATCAGGATCGCGCTTGCCAGCTCGTCATGCTCCGCCTGTGAGAGAAGGTCTGCCGCGACATACCGCGGATTCGCCGTCCCGTCGGCAAGGACGAGGATCTCGCTGGGACCTGCGATGGAGTCAATGCTGACGTATCCATAGACCGCCTTCTTTGCCAGTGCAACAAAAATATTTCCGGGACCCGTAATCTTATCGACCTTCGGGATGGAAGCGGTTCCGAATGCCATCGCGGCGATCGCCTGTGCGCCGCCGACCTTATAAATGACATCCACACCGGCAATGTCAGCCGCGACGAGTGTTCCGGGATTGACCTTCCCGTCTGCGCCGGGCGGCGTTGTCATGATGATCTCGGAAACGCCCGCAGTCTTTGCGGGAATGACGTTCATCAGAACGCTGGACGGATATGCCGCTTTTCCGCCGGGTACATAAACGCCGGCGCGTCCGATCGCCGTGATCTTCATGCCGAGGATCGTGCCGTCCTCCTTCGCGTCAAACCAGCTGTTGCGAAGCTGCTTTGCGTGAAAGCTTCTGATGTTTTCCGCAGATTTCCGGATGACTGCAATTAGTCCGGGATCCAGTTTCCGGTATGCCTCTTCAATCTCGTCGCGCGTGACGCGGATATTGTCTGCGGTCAGCGCGAATTTGTCGAAGCGCCGTGTATAGTCAAAGAGCGCCTGATCGCCGTTTTCCCTGACGTTTGCAATGATCTCATTTACCGTGCTCTCATATCCGGAATAATTGTTGGGACTCCTCTTTAACAGATCGTTTAAGATGTCCTTTTTTGTCTCCGGCGTTAAGGAAAGTATTCTCATGTTGTCCTCCTGTCTTCTTCCAGTTTACAGCGGATCTGTCCTACAAGCTTCTTGATCCGTTCCGTCTCCATCTGCATGCTGACCGGATTAACGATCATTCTTGCGGAGAGCGGACAGACCTCTTCGAGCACTTCCAGTCCGTTTTCCTTCAGGGTAGAACCCGTCTCAACGATATCGACGATCACATCCGAAAGCTCGACGATGGGACCCAGCTCGACAGAGCCGTTGAGCTTAATGATGTCTACGGTCTGATGCTTTTTATTATAGAAATAATCCTTGGCAATGCAGGGGTATTTGCTCGCCACGCGGATCCGCTCATGATGCTGTAAAAGCTCCCTCGCAGAGGCGGGACCGCAGACGCACATCCGGCATTTTCCGAAGCCGAGATCCAGCACCTCGTAAACGTTCCGGTTTTCCTCAAGGATGGTATCCCTGCCGACAACGCCGATATCCGCCGCACCGTATTCCACATAGGTCGGTACATCCGGTCCCTTCGCCAGAAAGAACCGAAGCTTTAACTCCTCGTTGACGAAGATCAGCTTCCGCGTCGTCTTGTCCTTCATCTCCTCACAGGTTATGCCGAGCTCCTCGAACAGCTCCAATGTTTTATTTGCCAGTCTGCCCTTGCCGAGCGCAAAGGTCAGATATCTTTCTTCGCTCATTGTTCTTCTCCATTCTGCGCCGTCAGCACGACGGCGTGCCCTGCGGCTCTCCGGCTCTGCGCTTCCTTCAGCTTTTCGGCAAAATTATCCGGCCGGTAAAAAATAAGCTGCGGCTCCTCGGGCTCCGGCAGAAGTTTTTTCTGCCTCGAAAGCGCCTCTAACATGCTGTCGATCACCATACAGAAGCCGATCGCAGGAGCTTCCTTGCCGAACCGGCTTAACAGCGTATCATATCTGCCGCCCTTGACAATGGCATCTCCGACACCGTAGGTATAAGCCTTGAAGATGATGCCCGTATAATAATGATATTTGCTGAGCATACCGAGATCAAAGGAGATGTAATCGGCAACCCCGTAGGTCTCAAGCACCTGATAGAGCTTTTCCAGCCGTTCGATGGCGGCAAGGGAACGCTCGTTGTTTACCATGGCGCGGGCATCGGAAAGCGAACACATCTCCCCGAACATATCCGCGACCATGAGCAGACGGCTGTGAAAAGGCTCTGCCACGCCCCGCTCCTGCAAAAGCTCCTGTGCCGCAAAATAGTTTTTTCCGGAGATACAGGAGCGGAGCGCGTTCTCCGTTTCCTGATCCAGTCCTGCCTCCTCGCACAAGCCCTTAAAATACTCCACCTCGCCGATGGAAACCTGAAAGCGCTGTAATCCGGCGTTCAAAAGCGCTTTTACGACAAGGCTGATGATCTCCGCATCCGCCTCAACGGAAGCGTCACCGATCAGCTCCGCACCGATCTGGGTGGATTCCTTCAGCTTTCCCTGCAGATTCGAGGTATTGATAAAGGTATTCCCGAGATAGCTGAAGCGGAGCGGAACGCTGCTCTCACCGAAGTATTTTGCCGCGCATCTCGCAATGGACGGCGTAAAATCCGGACGGAGAACCAGCGTATTGCCCTCCTTGTCAAAAAACTTATAAAGCTCCCTGCTCGGGGTCGTACCGATATCCTTGGAAAAGACATCAAAATATTCAAAGGTCGGGGGCTGGATTTCCTGATACCCGTACAGGCGGATGCTCTCCTGCAGCCTGTTTTCCAGCTCCTGTTTTCTGTAATATTCTTTTCCGTAAATGTCCCGGACACCCTCCGGGGTATGTAAGATCTGTTTGTTCATAGCCACCTCTTTAACGCTTTAACGTGCTACCATAGCGCTATGGTAGAGAAAGAAACTAAATGTAGTATAGCGGAGGAAAACGGTACTGTCAAGGATTATTTACTCTGTACAGCGGTCGTCCAGATCCTGTTGGAGCATATCCAGATACGGAACCAGGATACCGTGCTTTTTCGGCAGGATATAGGCGGGATTCAGCTCCTCATACCGGAAGCTCTTCCGCCCGCCCTCCTTTGCCCGGTTCCAGAAAAACAGCAGCATTTCCAACGGCAGATAGTACAGAATATCCTTATGGGTATAATAAATCAGAAAAAAGGAAATGCCGCCCTGTTTTTCAAACCGTTCCATAAATGCCACCTGATGCGGATGGATATTCTGGAGCGCGAAGGTATCGGCGGCGCATTCCTTCGCGTCAAAGCAGACGGGAAGTCCCTGTACCGCGCCGATGTAATCCACAGTACTCTTCTGTTCAAAATAAGCGAGCGTGATCTGCCGGTGTTCCTTGTCCATCCGGATCGGCGTGATCGGTGTCGGCACCTTCTGGATCAGCGCAAGTCCTGCCTCTGCATACTTTTCATTGGTACGGTTGATCATCTCCTCCAGCGTCGAGCCGCGAAGTCCTCTGGAATTCCAGGTTGCCATTTCTTTGGTTACTCCTTATCCCTCTTATCTTTTTTCATCTGCATAAAGCGGAAAAAGTTCATTTAGGATCCGCTCAAACTGCTCCGGATAAGCGGCAGAAATCTCTTTCCCTGCCGTCAGGGGAAAGCCGTCAGAAGAGGCGGCTGATACAGTCTGCGGAAAACAGACTCTGTAAGCATACAGCAGCTGATATGCTAAGCCGAAACGCTCCCGCATCCGTCTGTTTACCTCGGGATTTCCGTATTTGTGATCGCCGATCAGCGGATGCCCCAGGTCTGCAAGGTGCGCCCGGATCTGATGCGTCTTTCCCGTGATCAGCTCTACCTCGAGCAGGGTATAGGCACCGTCGGAGTAAAGCGGGAAAATATGGGTTCTGATCGGCGCGCTTTCTGCTCCGACAGGCGGGCTGCTGCTGACGGAAACCTTATTTTTTACAGCATCCTTGACAAGATATCCGTCAACCGTGAGCTCTTTACTGATCTCCCCGACACAGATCGTGCGGTAAAACTTCCGTATGGTGCGCGCTCTGATGCCCTCGGAAAGGTATTGTGAGCCGCGCAGGGATTTCCCGCAAAGAACCAGACCTCCGGTATTGCGGTCGAGCCGGTTGCAGACGGCAGGCTTAAAGGTCCGCAGCTCTTCGGGCGGGAAGTCGGAATGCTCTAAGAGATAGCCGATCAGCCATTCGTTCAGACTGACATCCTGTGCGGAAGCTTTCTGGGAAAGGATCCCCGCAGGCTTATCGGCGATCAGGATATCCGCATCCTCATAGAAAACGCTGATCCCCTTCAGCTGCCGGTACGCCTTTTTGTATTCCTGTGTATCCGCAGTCCGGTCCGCATGCCGTCTGCTTCCGGTAAACTTTAAAAACGTCTCCTCGGAAAAGAAAAAGGAAAGCGTATCGTCCTGCGCAAGGATTTCCGAACCTTCCGCCTTATGTCCGTTTAAGGTAATGTTCTTTTTTCGGAGCATTTTGTGCAGGAAACCGTTTCCTGCCTCCGGCATAAATTTTATCAGGAATTTGTCCAGTCTCTGTCCTGCCTGATTTTTGCCGATCGTTACTGTCTGCATTGAAATGGATCCCCCTAACATTGACCGAATCGGTCACTTATGTCATCACAGCATGACGCTCTTTAACGTTCCGATGACTGCGCCGGTCAGTTTTTCGTCTGCCTCTAATGCTTTCATCTGCTCCAGCCGTGCGGTATAACGGTCAAAGTCATGGAAGATTTTCACGGTTATGTCCTTATGTCCGTCCAGCTTCAGAAGGTCGCCGATGTGTGCGTAAAATCCCTTCTCGTCAAAGCCCGCATCCTCCGTAAAGCCGCATACGGTATTTCCCCTGACGGCAAGATGGCTGATACGGTAATTCTTCTGATAGGAGGTAAATACACAGTCATACAGGCAGGAAAGCATTTCTCCATAAGGCGTTAAGCGGTCTGCCTTTGCGGGATCGCAGCTTTTGAAGCGGAAAAACATAACCGCGCTGACTGCGCTCTTGCTCGCGGGCAGACAGCCCAAAACGGCAACGATCGTGAGCAGATTGACGCGGCTTTTTGTCTGGAGCCAGCCGCCGATAAAGAGCGCTGCCGATATGCCGAAATAAAGAAGCGTCCGGATCAGCTCATATTTTTTCTGACTGTCCAGATAGTTTTTGGTTCCCTTGACATCCTCTGTCGTAAATAACCGTTTGAAATGCTGCATCTTAAAGTCCTTTCTTTTTCATCTGTTCCATTGCCGACAGCAGAAGTCTGTGAGGCAGTACCCTGGATGCGAGGCGAAGCGCCCGGATCGGCAGACCGTATACGGAAAGCTCTTTTTTATCATACGCATCGCGGAGCGCTTTGCGGACGATCTGCTCCGGCTGTGCCATCACATATTTTTTGATGGCAAGCGTTGTTCCGCCCCGTTCGGCAATGTCGAAAAACGGCGTATCGACAGGTCCCGGACAGACGGCAGTTACGCTGATGCCAAGCGGCTTTACCTCTCTTCCAAGCGCCCGGGAAAAGCTCTCTACATAAGCCTTTGTCGCCGCATACACTGCGAAATCAGGCTGCGGGAGAAATGCCGCGCTTGAGGCAAGCTGGATGATACGGCTGTTTCGTTTCATATAAGGAATTACGCGGTGGGTAAGCTCCGTCAGCGCCGTACAGTTTAAGCGGATCATGCCGAGCTCGTCCTCGAGGCTCTGTTCGCAGAAAGCGCCCATCAGTCCGTAACCCGCGCAGTTGATCAGCATGCGGACGACCGCATTCCTTGCCCGTATGGTGTCTTCGAGGACATCCAATGCGGGAGAAGAGGTGACGTCAATCGCAAAAATCCGCGTCCTGTGCCGCATACTGTCCGCCGTCTGCTGCAGGGCGGCTTTATTCCTTGCCACCAGCCAGAATTCATCAATGCTGTCAAAATAAGCATCCATCTGTAAGGCAAATTCTCTTCCGATTCCGGAAGAAGCTCCCGTAATGATTACAATGTTCATAAGCGTTTTCCTCCTTCTGCCTCCTCGCCTGTTACAAAATCCGGAAATAATCTTCGATATAGTAATCCGCAAGCGCTTCCTTTTCCTTGCGTATATTTGCGGAATAAGCATCCTCCACGGCACATACCTTCATACCCGCCGCCTTTCCCGCCTGTATGCCGGGAAGGATATCCTCAAAGACCAGACAGCGCTCAGGTAAAACGCCAAGCGTTTCTGCAACGGCGAGGTAAATGTCGGGAGCGGGTTTGCCGCGCGCAACATCACAGCCCGTCATGATACAGGAAAAATACTCGCGTAGATTGTGTACCGCAGCAATGTTTTCGACGAGCTGTCTGGAATTGCTTGTCGCGATACCGAGCTTTATGCCCGTCTTTCTGCAATGGCGTAAAAATTCCGGGATGCCAGGCTTTAGGGGAACCTCCGTTTCATATTTATCCCATGCCATGCGGTTCCAGTCTTCCTTGATCTTTTCGATCGGATCGGGAATCGGAAAATGCGACTTAAAATAGGCGGCGGTCTCGCTGAAGCTCATCCCTTCGATGGATGCCTGTAAATCTTCGGGAAGCGGGATGCCGAACTTCCCGAGATATTCAATATCAATTGCCCGCCATATCCACATGGAATCGACCAAAGAGCCGTCGAGATCAAAGATAACGGCATCTATATTTTCCAGCATCTTATTTCGCATATTATTTCTTTTCATGGAGCAGCGCTACCTCCTGCATTGTCAGTTCTCTGTATGCTCCGGGCTGTAGGGACGGATCAAGGAGAAGTCCCGCAAAGGAAATCCGTTTCAGCGCCGTTACGCTGTTGCCGACAGCCGCCAGCATCCGTTTGACCTGATGAAATTTTCCCTCATGGATCGTCAGTAAGATTTCGTTTCCGACAGTGTTTTCCGAAAAGTCAGTTCCCTTTGCTTCGTCTTCCGGCGGAAACGGCTGAACCGTTGCGGGGCGCGTCGGGCGCTCTTCCCCGATGTCCACACCCTCCTCCAGTCTTCGGATGTCCTCTGCGGACAGCGGCTGCGCCGCCGTGACATGATAGGTCTTATCGACATGCTTTTTCGGCGAAAGAAGCCGGTGCGCCAGCTCTCCGTCATTTGTCAGCAGCAAAAGACCTTCCGTATCCTTGTCCAGTCTGCCGACAGGGAACAGATCCAAACGCCTGTCCGTGCTTTTCAGCAGATCGAGGACGGTGCGGGAAACGTTGTCTCTGGTCGCCGAGACGACGCCCGCAGGCTTATTCAGCATATAGTAAACATATTTCCGGTAAGTCAGTTCCTCTCCCTGTACGCGGATCAGATCCTTTGTCTCATCCACCTTCTGTTCCGGGGATTTTACAATGCTTCCGTTCACGCTGACCTGACCGCTGCGGATCAGCTCCTTGAGCTGACTGCGGCTTCCGGGCTTCATTTCCGACAGGAATTTATCAAGACGCATAGCTGTAAGCTCCTCTTTCATATAGTAGTATGGAGATTATGACTGTTTTGTGAAAAGGCGGAATCATGCTGTTTCTTACCTTTCTGTTTCTGTTCCTGCTTCTGTGTATTCTGGGGAATGCGCCGCTTGCCATGTATTACGCAGATATCGGGCTGGAACTGTGGTTCCGGAATATGATCCCTGCGCTGTTACCGTTTCTGATCCTGTCCGGGATCATGCTCCGCATGGAGCTGACCGAAAAGGTATCCATGCTGCTCTATCCCCTGACGGCGCCGTGCTTTCGCGTGCGCAAAAACGTTGTCTATGCCATGCTGCTCGGCTTTTTATGCGGCTTCCCGATGGGAGCGAAGGTCACGGCAGAGCTTTATGCTAACGGAAAAATCAGCAGACGGGAAGCATCCTATCTTCTTGCGTTCTGTAACAACATCGGACCCGTCTATTTCTGCAGCTTTGTCCTGCCGCTTTTGGAGCGCAGCCTTCGCGCGCCCTATCTGTTCGGCATGTACGGGATTCCGTTGCTCTACGGACTGGTTCTGCGGTATACGCTGTTTCGTGATCTGGAAGCCCCCGCTTTAAACGGCGCATCCGCCACGGAACGTCGTCAGAAACCGGTGAAGCCGTCATGGAAAACGCTGCTTCGTGCCGTCGATGAGTCCGTCCGCAGATCCCTGCAAAGCATCCTGACGCTGGGCGGATACATGATCCTGTTTAATCTGCTGAATCTTGTTCCGCATATTTTTCTCGGGCATTCCTTTGCAATAGCGGCGCCGCTTCTGGAGATCACGGGCGGACTCTCCATGCTGGGAAGTAAGCTGCCGCTCTACAGTCTGCTGACTTTAAGCTTCGGCGGCTTATCCTGCGCGGCGCAGACCTACAGCTGTATCTGTGATACGGATCTTTCCTTTTCGGATTACCTCTGTCACAAGGCGGTTCTGACCGCGTTGTGCGGCGCCTTTTATCTGTGCTGGTTTCTGCTTCTGCCGTCGTCATTTTTACGCTGACGCCGCTTTTGTCTTCTTTTCCGGTGCGCAAAAAGCTGCGAGAAAAAAAGCAGCAGAAAGAGCAGGGCAACCGCCGCAAGGCTGAGCTTTAAAAAGGTGAGAAAGCTGACAGGGGCTGTAGTTTCCGAAAGCGCGGCATGCGCGCCGTCCGTTTCTCCCCCGTCTGCCGCAGCTTCCGTTTCTAAACCGCCGTCTGCTTCCGCTTCACTGTCCGTCTTCGCTTCGTCCGGTTCCGTGTCCTTCGTCAGGCTGCCGTAAGAAAACGGCTCTTCCGTGCGGATCGGATTTCCCGTCGTACAAAGGTCATAGAGATTATAGGCGCGTACAAAAACCGACGGCTGTACCCCGGAAGGAATCGTGAGGTTCAGGGTAAACGTGTCCGCGTAAGTACCGCTTAAGGCATCGCTCTCCGGCCAGGGAATCCGCTCGCTGTAGCTGATTCCGCCGTCGATGCTGTAATCATAATAAAGCAGAACGGAATCATAATCTGCCGCCATGACCTCAATGGAGAGAAGCCCCGTCTCATAATCTGCTTCTGAAAGCGTCAGCGTGCAGACATCCGGCGCGCTTTCATCCCGCAGGGTAGCGGAAACGGGCGCTTCC
>CAZVWN010000004.1:0-10261 GCA_964631065.1 uncultured Acetatifactor sp. | reverse complement strand
CGTGCAGACATCCGGCGCGCTTTCATCCCGCAGGGTAGCGGAAACGGGCGCTTCCGCCGTCGCTCTCTGTAATTCATACGCCGAAAAATCCGTCTGCAGCGTCCGGCTCTTTAAGCCGAAATATCGGGCGACGGCAGTTGCATCGTCTTTTCCGAACCGGATCAGATCCTCCTCGCTGTCACAAAATTCCAGATCCCTTGCCTCGTCTACGTGACAGTGCTCGAGAATGACTGCGGGAATGCCCCGGGCGGCGGCATTTCGGATGATGCCGTAATAGTCCAGCCCCTGATCGCCGACCCGCGTTTTGATGCCGCGGATAAAGAGACCGCGCTCCTGCATCAGCGATAAAAATTCATAACCGAACTGATAGCCGTAAGCATTAAAGGGCGCATCCTTCGGAATCCAGATTTCCGAACCGAAAAGCGTATGATTCTCCGAGGCGTTGTAATGGATGCTGAACAGGAAATCAGCGTCCACGCTTTCCGCAAAGGCGGCGCGCTCGGACAGTGACAGATCAACGTCCTGTGTCCGCGTGAGATAAACCTCTGCGCCGTCATATTGCAGAAGCTCCTCATACATCGCCATTGCCGTCGTCAGCGTCATGTCCTTTTCCCTGACGGAGCCGGCAAGGGTTCCTTCATTTTCACCGCCGTGACCGGGATCGATCACGATCACGATTTTCTCACCGTCCGTCTCCTGCAGCCTTTCCGCCGCAGAAGCCGCGATACAGGGAAACAGGAAAAATAAGATTCCGCAGACCGAAAGTAAGATTCGTCTCATAAAAACCTCATTCTGTATAAACTAAGCGTTATCACGTTTCACAAAACAAAAGAGCAGAGAAACCGGTTCTCCAAGGAAAAAACCCTCCCCGCGAAAACCGGTTCCTTTGTAAGCTTTTCTTATTGAATGACGTTCAGGCTGCCGTCCTCTCCGCCCTCCGCCGTATCCAGCGGAATTTCCTCAAACTCCTCGGCAGGGTGCATCGCCTGACGGTTTGCCTGGATCAGATCCTTGTACCGGTTCAGGGAACCGAGCAGATTCTGATAATCCGCACCGGCAGACTGAATTGCGGATACAACGATCGTTTCCAGCTCGGCAAGACGCTCTTCCGTGTATTGCGCGGCCTGCATGCGGAAATCGTTTGCCTCCATCGTCGCCTTATCCAGAATATCCTGCGCCTGTTTGGATGCCATCGTGACGACCTCGTTTGCCTGCGCGTATGCCTGCTGCATGATCTCATGCTCGCTGATCAGCTCATTCGTCTGGATCGTCGCCTCGTTGATCAGCTTTTCCGCTTTTTTGCGTGCATCGTTTAAGATCGCTTCCCGGTTGCTGATGACCTTCTGATACTGCTTGATCTCATCAGGCGTTTTCATCCGCAGCTCCCGGATCAGCTCATCGATCTCATCCTTATTGACAATAATTTCGGAGTTGGACATGAATTTCGGCTTACAGCTCTCGATATATTCCTCCAGCTCATCAATAATCTGTTCTATTCTACTGCTCATGAATGTCACTCCCTGCTTCCTTGTTCTTGAGACGGTATTTTTCGTAGATCAGTTCTGCGACAAAATCCGGCACGCACTGGCTGATGTTCCCGCCGAAGCTTGCAATCTCCTTTACCGTAGAGGAGCTTAAGTACGCATATTCCAGACTCGTCGTGAGGAACATGGTATCCAGTCTGCCGTCGGAAAACTTGCGGTTCGTCTGGGCGATCTGTAACTCATACTCAAAGTCCGTGATCGCACGAAGTCCCCGGACGGCAACATGAAGATCCTTCGCGTCTGCATAATCGATCAGCAGTCCGCTGAAGCTGTCTATCTGTACGTTCGGCAGATCCTTTGTCGCTTCCTTAAGTATTTTAACACGTTCTTCCACAGAAAACAACGGTGTCTTCTCTTTATTGTTTAAAACGCTGACGATCAGAACGTCAAAAATTTTCGCCGCGCGTCTGATGATGTCAAGATGCCCGTAAGTCATCGGATCAAAGCTTCCGGGATAAACTGCTCTCTTCATCCGTCCTGTCCCCTTTTTCACTGCGTCTGATAAACGCATGTCTGTTTGTCTTATAGCGCTTGTCCTTTATCAGCCGGAAGCCCAGCTCCGGAAGATAGGAAAAATCCGTATCCAGGGATGCCTCGACGACGATCAGCGTATCCTCCGTCACATAGCGCATCCCGGCAAGAAGCGTAAGCACATCCTGCTCCATACCCAAACGGTAGGGGGGATCCATAAAGATCAGATCCGCTTCCTTCTCGGGAATACCGGCCAGGGCGCTGTACACATCCTGTTTTATTACTATAGCACGATCCGTCATTTTCGTAAATGCCAGATTTTGCTGAATGCAGCTTATGGCTTTCGGAGCATTTTCGATGAAATACGCTTTCTTTGCCCCTCTGCTGAGCGCCTCGATGCCGATTGCGCCGCTCCCGGAAAACAGATCGACAAATACTGCGCCCGGCAGCTCTCCCTGCAGCATATTAAAAAGCGTCTCCTTGATTCTGTCCGTTGTCGGGCGGGTATCCGCGCCCTCCGGCGCCTTTAGAGGCAGACTTCGTGCTGTTCCTGCAATGACACGCATAGTTTTCCTTTCCGCGGCGTCAGATCCTGATCTTTGTTCCCTTGGTATCCCGCTTCGCCGCTTTCAGATTATTCAGCAGGATTTTCTTCTCCTTATATTCAATGGCAGTTTCCACGCCGTTCATGGTGTAATATACCTGTTCGATCTTATCCTTCGCGTTCAGCTTCATACCGCGCACGCCGACGGCGCTCTTTTTCTTTTCGGGAATCTCCCCGATCGGAAACCGCAGAAAGAAGCCTTCCTTTGTCCGGAGAATGATGTTGTTCTGCTCCGTGAGCGCCATAACGCTTACGACCCTGTCCCCTTCGCCGAGCTTCGTCGCCGCGACCGTCCGTTTGGAGACGTCGAACTCACCGCCGTCCACGATCTTCATCATCGACTGCTCCGTGACAAAAATGACCTGCCGCAGATTCAGCTCGCTCTGTCCGGTGAGATAGACAATGTTTTCCTTTGCGGAATCAAAATTGCTGACATTGTCTATGGGAAGTCCCTTATCCCTGAACTTCCCGAACGGAAGATCCTGTACCTTGATCGTGTGGAGCTGACCGGAATCCGTAAAGAGACATACCTTTCCGGTATTTTTACAGCGGAAGACAAAACGGTTTTCGCTGTCGGCTGCCTCTCTGTTGCGCTCATAGACAGCCGTATCGACCGTTTTTGCATAACCGAAGCGGTCCATGAGAAAGACCACCTCCGTCTCCTCGATCTCCTTCTCCTTATAGACGGCCTCCTCCGCGTTTTCAATGGCAGTCCTTCTCTTACGCCCGTATTCCTTCTTGAAGCCGTCCAGCTCATTCATGATGACCTGCGCCATGGAATCCCTGCGCTCTAAGATATCCTCGTAGCGGTAAATGTTCGCCATCGTTTCCTCATGCTCGTTGATCAGCGCTTCCAGCTCCAGTCCGATCAGCTTGTACAGACGCATATCGAGAATGGCGTTCGCCTGTTTCTCCGTGAAGGTAAGCTGCGCCGCCATGATCTTTGATTCCTTGGATTTAAACCGGATGCCGTCCGTCTTTCCTTCCGTCAGGCACAGTTTTGCCATGGCGCGGTCGCGCGAGCCCCGTAAGATCTCTATGATCAGATCGATCACGTTGCACGCCCGGATCAGTCCCTCCTGGATTTCCTTCCGCTCCATTTCGCGCGCGAGGAGATTCGTATACTTTCTTGTGGCTACCTGAAACTGAAAATCGACATTTGCCTTCAGGATCGCCTTTAATCCCATGGTCTCCGGTCTGCCGTCGCAGATGGCGAGCATATTTACGCCGAAGGTATCCTCAAGGCGCGTCTTTTTATAGAGCAGATTGACAAAGTTTTCCGGATCGGCATCTTTTTTCAGCTCAATGACAATGCGGATGCCCTCCTTGGAGGACTGGTTGGAAATGTCAACGATATCCTGCGTCTTTTTCGTCTCGGAGAGCGCCGCGACATCCTGCAGGAATTTCGAGATGTTCATGCCGATCATCGGGTAAGGAATCTCCGTGATGACAACATTCGTCCTGCCGCCCTTTGTCTTCTCGTACTCCACCTTCCCGCGGATCTTAATCTTTCCGGTTCCCGTCTCATAGATGGAGAGCAGCTCGTCCTTATTTGTGACAATGCCGCCCGTCGGAAAATCAGGTCCCTTGATATAGCGCATCAGCTCTCTTGTGCTGATCGTCTCATCCAGCATATACGCCTTTGTCGCATCGACCACCTCGCAGAGATTATGCGGCGGCGTGCTGGTCGTCATCCCGACGGCAATGCCCTCCGAGCCGTTGATTAAAAAATTCGGAAGCCTTACAGGCAATACGGTCGGCTCTTTTTCCGTCTCATCAAAGTTCGGCATAAAATCGACGACATCCTTGTCGAGATCGGCGAGAAATGCCTCCTGCGTGACCTTTTGAAGCCTTGCCTCCGTATATCGCATCGCTGCCGCGCCGTCTCCCTCGATATTGCCGAAGTTTCCGTGTCCGTCGATCAGCGGCATCCCCTTCTTGAAGTCCTGCGTCATCACGACGAGGGAATCATAGATGGAGCTGTCGCCGTGCGGGTGATATTTACCCATGGTATCTCCGACGATCCTCGCGCTCTTTCTGTAGGGTCTGTCGTAGCGGATACCGAGCTCATACATATCGTAAAGCGTCCGCCGCTGTACGGGCTTTAAGCCGTCCCGCACATCCGGCAGCGCTCTGGCGACGATCACGCTCATGGCATAGTCGATAAAGGACTTCTGCATCTCTTCGGAATATTCTGTTTTTATGATCCTGCTGTCTTCCATGTTCTCGTTTCCTTCTATGCGTTATAATCCAGCTCCGCGTCCGTCGCATGGTCATAGATAAACGCCTTGCGGGGAGGAACCTCCGTTCCCATGAGCAGACTTGTGATCTCGGACGCCATGCGGGCATCCTCGATCTCTACGAGCTTCATCCTGCGCGTCTCGGGGTTTAAGGTCGTCTCCCAGAGCTGCTCCGCGTCCATCTCGCCGAGTCCCTTATACCGCTGCAGCGTAAACGGACCCTTGTGCTTCTTTCTGTATTTTTCAAGCGCCTTGTCGTCGTAGAGATATTCCTCCTCGCCCTTGGACGGCATGGCTTTATAGAGCGGCGGCATGGCGATGTAGACATGTCCCTCAAAGATCAGCTCCGGCATAAAGCGGTAAAACAGTGTCAGCAGCAGATTCGAGATATGTGCGCCGTCCACATCGGCATCCGCCATGATGATGATCTTGTCATAGCGCAGCTTCGTAATGTCAAAGTCGTTTCCGTACCCTTCCGAGAAGCCGCAGCCGAACGCGTTGATCATGGTCTTGATCTCCGCGTTTGCAAGCACCTTGTCGATACTCGCCTTCTCGACGTTGAGGATCTTTCCGCGGATGGGGAGAATTGCCTGAAACATACGGTTGCGCGCCGTCTTAGCGCTGCCGCCCGCAGAGTCTCCCTCGACAATGAAGATCTCGCATTTTGAGGCATCTCTTGATTCACAGTTTGCAAGCTTTCCGTTGGAGTCAAAGGAAAACTTCTGCTTTGTCAGAAGATTTGTCTTCGCGCGCTCTTCCGTTTTCCGGATTTTTGCGGCCTTCTCCGCACAGCTGATGATATTTTTCAGCGCCTCCAGATTCCGGTCGAAAAACCGTACCAGCTCATCCCCCGTTACCTTGCTGACCGCCTTTGCCGCATCCTGATTGTCCAGCTTTGTCTTCGTCTGTCCCTCAAAGCGCGGATCCGGATGCTTGATGGAGATGACCGCCGTCATGCCGTTTCTGACATCCGCGCCGGTAAAGTTTACGTCCTTTTCCTTCAGCACGCCCAGCTCTCTCGCGTAGGTATTGATAACGTTCGTAAATACCGTCTTAAAGCCGGTCAGATGCGTACCGCCCTCGGAATTGTAAATATTATTACAGAAGCCGAGCACGTTTTCGTGAAACTCGTTGATATACTGGAACGCGACCTCGACGGAAATGCCCTCGCTCTCCCCGGAGAAATATACGACGTCATGAACCGTCTCCTGACTCCTGTTCATATCCTTGATAAAACCGATGATTCCCTCCGGCTCGTGATAGGTAATGTGCTCCGGCTCCGCACCGCGCAGATCATGAAACTGAATCGTCAGCTTCGGATTTAAGTAGGCTGTCTCATGCAGTCTGCTCTTTACCTCGTCCTCCTTAAACCGCGTCCTGTCAAAGATCGTGTCGTCCGGGAGAAAGCTGATGGTCGTTCCCGTCCGGTTTGTCTTTCCGATAACGGGGAGCAGACCGTTTTCTAACGGGATCACGGGTGTTCCGCGCTCATATCTGTCCTCATAGATAAAGCCGCCTGTCTTTACCGTGACAGTCAGCTTTGTCGAAAGCGCATTGACGACGGAAGAACCCACGCCGTGCAGTCCGCCGCTTGTCTTATAGGCAGAATTGTCAAATTTTCCTCCGGCATGCAGCGTCGTGAAAACCAGACGTTCCGCGCTGATGCCTTTTTCGTGCATACCGACGGGAATGCCTCTTCCGTTGTCGGAAACCGTCGCGGAGCCGTCCGCCTCCAGCGTCACGCTGATCGTATCGCAGAAGCCCGCCAGATGTTCATCGACGGAGTTGTCAACGATCTCATAGATCAGATGATTCAGTCCCTTCGTCGACACGCTGCCGATATACATGCCGGGACGCTTTCTGACCGCCTCCAGCCCCTCTAATACGGTGATGCTGGACGCATCATATTGATTTGACTGTGCCATGGATAAACAACCTCTCTTTACAGCTTAAATGTCTAATTTTTTCGAGCATGTCACGGCGAGCGCGCCGGGACCGATGTGACAGGCAACGCTCAAGGATAAAGGCGCCATATGAATGTCAAAGCCGGGAAACAGCGCGCACACCTCCTCGCGGAACGCATTTCCGGAAGCCAAATCCTGCGTATACGCCATGGCGATCAGATGCTTTTCGGGATCCGGCGCGCCGCCGAAGCGGTTCTCCAGATCGCTCTTGATCGCATTGATCATGATATTTTTTCCCTGCCCTGCCGTGCGCGCTTTCGCAAAAGCGTCCAGCTTCTCTCCCTGGATCTGCAATACGGGCTTTAATTTCAGCATGGTTCCGATCGCTGCCGCCGCCGGTGTGATCCTGCCGCCCTTTTTCAGATAATAGAGCGTATCCAGCATGATATAGATACTACAGTTAAACTTATCTGCTTCCAGAATCTCTTTAATCTCCGCTGCATTTTTCCCTTTTTCGGCAAGCAGCTTCGCGTCCAGACAGGACTGGCGCTGGGTGACGGAGATCCGCTGATTGTTGACAACCTGAACACGTCCCTCGTAATCCTGCGCCAGCATCATGGCGCTCTGGCAGGAGCCGGAAAGCCCGCTGCTCATCGGAATGTGTACGATCTCATCATATTTTTCCAAAAGCTCATCCCAAAGCTTCAGCACATTCTCGGGAGAAGGCTGGCTGGTACAGATTTCCGCACCGGAGGAAAGCTTTTCATAAAACTGTTCCTGTGTCAGATTGATATCTTCATAATAGGTTTCGTCGTTGATCATAAAAGGCATCGGCAGTACATAAATTCCCAGTTCCTTTGCCGCAGCCTGCGTAATGCCGCTGTTACTGTCAGTAACGATCGCGATGCTGGACATAATCCGTCTTCCTCTCTTTTCTAATAGTAAATCCGTCTCCCCCTATTTTACCTTTAGATGCTCCGAAAGTCAACATTCCCTGACAAACCGGCGGATAAATGGCGGCGCAGCGCGGCGTTTTCGTCCGCCGTCAGCTCCGGGTCGCGTTGAAGGATCAGATCAGCCGCCTCGGATGCCTGGCGCAGAATCTCCGCATCCGTATAAATATCTCCGACGCGGAACGAAAATTCGCCGCTCTGGCGGATGCCGGAGAGCTCTCCCGGTCCGCGCAGCTTCAGATCCTCCGAGGCGATCAGAAAGCCGTCATTGGACTTTTTCAGGATCTGCAATCGCTCCATGGTCTCGGGCTTTTCCTGTGTGCTGACGAAGATACAGTAGCTCTGATGCGCCCCTCTTCCGACGCGTCCTCTGAGCTGGTGGAGCTGCGCCAGTCCGAAACGCTCCGCATTTTCCACCATCATAACGGTTGCGTTCGGCACATTGATGCCGACCTCAATGACGGTGGTTGAGACAAGGACATCGATGGAATGCGCGGCAAACGCCTCCATGATACGGTTTTTGTCTGCCGGGCGCAGCTTCCCGTGGAGATAGTCGATCCGGATATCGTCAGGAAGCGCCGCGCGCAGCTTTTCCGTATAATCAACGACGTTTTCTAAATCCTCAAGCTCTCCCTCCTCCACCTGCGGACAGATGACATAGACCTGTCGTCCTTCCTTTACCTGCGCGGCGATAAATTTGTATGCCGTCGGACGATATGCCGTATTGACGACACAGTTTTTGATCGGCAGTCTGTCGGCAGGAAGCTCATCCACCACGGAAATGTGAAGATCTCCGTAGAGAATGATCGCAAGGGTGCGCGGGATCGGGGTCGCGCTCATCACAAGGATATGCGGGGATTCTCCCTTTTCGGACAGTGCCTCGCGCTGATGAACGCCGAAACGGTGCTGTTCGTCCGTGACGACAAGGGCAAGGGAATGACAGACCACCTTTTCCTGAATCAGTGCGTGTGTGCCGATGATCAGATTCGCCTCCCCGGAGGCGATTTTTTCATAGGCTGCCTTCTTTTCCTTTGCCGTCATGGAGCCGACGAGGAGAACCGGGCGGAATACAAGTCCGTACTGCGCCGTATAACCGCAGACCGTCTCGTAATGCTGAACCGCGAGCACCTCTGTCGGCGCCATCAGCGCTCCCTGATAACCGTTTGCTGCGGTCATCAGCAGGGCGAGTATGGCGAGAATGGTCTTTCCCGAGCCGACGTCTCCCTGAATCAGGCGGTTCATGCAATAGCTGCTTCCCATATCATCCCGTATTTCCTGCCAGACTCTTTTTTGCGCATTGGTCAGCGGGAAGGGAAGCTGCTCCAGAAAGCGGACGGTATCCGCCGTTTCAAACATCCGGAAGGGATTCGGCATCCCCTCGTTTAGAGATCTGTTCCGTCTCATTTGCAGCAGGAAGGAAAAAAATTCATCAAAGACGAGCCGCCGCCTTGCCCCGCACAGCTCCTCCCTGTCCTTCGGAAAGTGGATGTGCTCCGTAGCCGTCCGGATGTCCTGTAGCCGGTAGCGCGTCGACAGCCATTCCGGATAATATTCCTCTTCAAAGGTATACTGCTCCAGCGCACTTCTCACCGCCCGGCAAAAGCTTTGGTTCGTCAGACCCTTTGTCAGGCAGTAGCGCGGAAGAAGTCTGTCCGTCTGCTCCTTATAGCTTTCATACGGATAAATGCGGGGCTGTTCCATGAGCAGTCTGCTTCCTCTGCTTTGAACCGTTCCGCGAAAAACATAAAAGCTGCCCTGGCGGAGCGTTTTCTTTAAAAAGGACATATTGAAAAAGGTGAGCTGCAGGCTGCCGCTGCCGTCTGTCACGTTGAGCGTTAAGATGGAGAGCTTCCGCACCTTTTTTTCTCCGGGGATACCGGAAACGCAGGCATAGACAGCCGCCGTGCTCCCGGGGGTCAGCGCGCCGATCCTGACGGGCGCTTCAAAGACCTCGTAATCGCGCGGATAGGAGGAAAGCAGCTCGCCGGCTGTCCGGATATTCAGCTTTTGATATAGTTTCTGTGTTTTTTCGCCGATTCCTTTGATCTGAATGATGGGGGTATCCTGATTCATGGCATCTCCTGTTCGTGCTTTCCCAAAGTTGTTGCCGGTAAGAAAGATTACGTTTCCTGTGAGAGCCGCATGTCTGTATGCAGACACGCTTTCGCTTGGGATTCCGCGTAACGGTACATAAGATCCTAAAGGACAGGATCTAAGTACCGACGCTCCATACAGTCTGCAACAGACACACGGCTCCCGCAGGAAACTCACCCGGGTTTACACTTATCCACCGTAACCCGGTCTATAACAGACATTACGTTTCCCGTGAGAGCCGTATATCCGTATGCAGACACGCTTTCGCTTGGGATTCCGCGTAACGGTACATAAGATCCTAAAGGACAGGATCTAAGTACCGACGCTCCATACAGTCTGCAACAGACACACGGCTCCCGCGGGAAACTCACCCGGGGGTACATCTGTCCGCCGCGACAAAAAGGGAGAAGTCGGTCAGCGACCGGCTCCTCCCTGCTCGACTTTGCGTTAT
>CAZVWN010000003.1:31822-36901 GCA_964631065.1 uncultured Acetatifactor sp. | reverse complement strand
AAATGAAAAACCGGCTGAAGGGTGGTAAGGAAGAAAAATAAGTGCTATAATAAGGAGCAACTTTACAGCCAAGGAGGATAAAAATGGGCATTACATCAATTGACGCAGAAGAGGATCAGTTTGCATACCGCTACGATACACAGCTTTTGATCGACAGAAGGGATAAGGATCTGGACGAGGATGAAATATCGGACTACATTACGGAGCATTTCGAGGGAAACAGTCTGATCGCTGCCGGAGATGAGGATCTGGTAAAAATTCATTTTCATACCAACGAGCCGTGGAAAATATTAGAATACTGTAATTCCGTCGGGGAAATCTACGATATTGTCGTGGAGGATATGATCCGCCAGTCGGACGGGCTGCAGGGATAAACGATCGGGATAAAAACGAAAGGAACGAAGGAACCGGAAAAAGTCCGCAGAGTTCATTGCGGGTAAAGGGAAGCGAATATTTATCCGGTATGCGAAAAAAGGAAACGTTTGTGCCTGAGAGGCTCTGACGGGAAGGATGTGAGTCTGTGATTACAATACAGGGAGTAGGCGTTTCCGGAGGAATCGGAGCGGGAAGGCTGTATCTTTATCATCCCATGGCGGCGGAGCCGGAAAGCCGTACTGCGGAAAGTCCTAAGGAGGAATGGCTGCGCTTTCAGGAAGCGCGGTCGGCTGCGGACGGACAGCTGGAGGAGCTGGCGCGGAAGACGGAAAAAGAGGCGGGTGAAGCGGAAGCGGCGCTGTTTGAAGCCCATCGGCTGCTGCTTGCGGATGCGGGGTACGCGGAATCCGTCCGCAGGATCATTCTGGAGGAAAAGCAGAGTGCGGAAGCGGCAGTTTCGCGTACCGGGGAGATGCTTGCGGAGCGTTTTGACGTGATGGAGGACGAGTGCATGCGGGAGCGGGCGGCGGATCTGCGGGATGTGAGCCGTCGTATTCTGAATCTGCTCTGCGGCGCGGGGCAGCAGGAGATTGCTTCTGACGTGCCGGTGATTCTGGCGGCGGAGGAGCTGATGCCGTCTGAAACGGTTTCGTTGGATAAATCAAAAATTGCCGGCATTGTCACGGCGCGCGGGTCGGCGTTTTGCCATACTGCCATTCTGGCACGGGCGATGGGAATCCCCGCTGTTGTCGCTTCGGACGGGCTGCCGGAGGAAGCGTATGCGGGACAGGAAGCGATTCTTGACGGGGAAACGGGAGAAGTTCTGCTGGAGCCGGATGACGGAACGCGGAAGCGGCTGTTGGAAAAAAGGGAGCGGCAGCAGGAAGAGCGGAAGCAGCTGGAGACGCTGAAGGGGCAGCCGGACGTGACAAGGGACGGTCAGGAGATCCGGGTTTACTGTAACATCGGCTCGTCTGCGGATGTTCCTGCCGTTCTTAGAAACGACGGATCCGGAATCGGTCTGTTCCGCAGCGAGTTTTTATATCTGGACAGACAGGGTTATCCGTCGGAGGAGGAGCAGTTTGCGGCGTACAGAGCCGTGCTCGTCGGGATGGGCGGACGGGAAGTGATCATCCGTACCTGTGATGTCGGCGCGGATAAAAGAGCCGGTTATCTCGGGCTGCCGCAGGAGGAGAATCCGGCGCTGGGGATGCGGGCGATCCGTATCAGCCTGGACAGAACGGAGATTTTTAAAACGCAGCTGCGCGCGCTTTACCGTGCTTCCGTATTCGGGAGACTGCGCATTATGTTTCCGATGATCACGGGCGAATGGGAGGTCCGGGAAGCAAAAAGGCTGTGTGATACGGTTCAAAAAGAGCTGGCGGCGGAAGGGATACCTTATTCGGAGGAGGTGCCGCTCGGAATTATGATTGAGACGCCCGCCGCCGTAATGATCAGCGACCGGCTTGCGAAAGAGGTGGATTTTTTCAGCTGCGGGACAAACGATCTGACGCAGTATACGCTGGCGTGTGACCGGCAGAATCCTGCGCTCGGGCGTTTTTATGACACGCGGCATCCTGCGGTGCTGCGCATGCTGAAAATGGTGTGCGGACATGCGCACAGGAACGGAATCCGTGTGGGAGTCTGCGGAGAGTTGGCGTCGGATCCGGAGATGGCGGAAACGTTCCTTGCGCTGGGCGTGGACGAGCTGTCGGTGACGCCGGAAGCCGTTCTGCCGCTGCGGTGTAAGATCCGCTCCCTTGATCTGACGGAAAGCAGGGAGAAAATTTTGGAAGAGCTTCTGTCGTAAGGGCTTCTTTGCGGGCGCGGTTTTCGGAGAGGAGAAGGGTATTTGAGATATTATATCGCGGATCTGCATTTCTTTCATGAGAACATGAATCACAGTATGGATCACAGAGGCTTCGGCAGTGTAGAGGAAATGAATGCATATATGATCCGGAAATGGAACGGAAAGGTGCGGAAGAAGGATGAGGTTGTCATTATCGGTGACCTTTCCTGGGGAAGTGCGGAGCAGACAAACGGGCTGCTTGCGCAGCTGAACGGAAAGCTGTATCTGATCCAGGGGAATCATGACGGTTTTGTATACCGTTCCGGCTTCCGGGCGGAGCGTTTTGTCTGGATAAAGTCTTATGCGGAGCTTTCCGACAATAACCGCAAGGTGGTTCTCTGCCATTATCCGATCATGTGCTATAACGGGCAGTACCGTCTGGACAAGGCGGGGAATCCGAAAAGCTATATGCTCTACGGACATGTCCATGACACGCGGGATCAGAGGCTTCTGGAGCAGTTTCAGGAGATCACCCGGCATACAAAGACCGTGAACGCCGCGGGAGAGGAGCAGCTGATCCCCTGTCATATGATCAACTGCTTCTGTATGTATTCCGATTATGAGCCGCTGACGCTGGATGAATGGATCGCGCTGGACAAAAGAAGAACGGAGTCTTCTATTACCTATTGACAGAGTAGGTTTTAGAAACTATAATAATACCAACCTAAACGGTTGGTATTATTTTTTGCGGCAGGGCACGGATTCCGGCGCAAAGATGTTTGAAAAAGGAGAGCATTCATGCAGATTTATTTGGACAATGCGGCAACAACAAGGATGAGCAGGGCGGCAGCGGACGCCATGTACGGGGTTATGGATACGGTTTTCGGGAATCCGTCGAGTCTTCATACGGCAGGGCAGCTTGCGGCGGAGACGCTCGCCGGCGCGCGGGAGCGGATCGCGGCGTGTCTTCACTGTCATGCGGACGAGATCACCTTTACCTCCGGCGGCAGCGAGGCGGATAATCAGGCAATTCTGTCCGCGGCGGAAGCCGGCGCACGGAAGGGAAAGAAGCACATCGTCTCCACGGCGTTCGAGCATCATGCCGTTCTTCATACGCTGGATAAGCTCCGCAAGGAGGGCTTTACGGTCACGTTGCTTGCGGTTCATGAGAACGGGATCGTTTTGCCGGAGGAGGTGGAGGCGGCGATCCGCGAGGACACCTGCCTTGTCACGGTCATGTATGCAAACAATGAAATCGGAACCGTTCAGCCGATTCGGGAGATCGGAGCCGTCTGCAGAAAGCGAGGAGTTGTCTTTCATACGGATGCGGTACAGGCGGCGGGACATCTGCCGATCGACGTCGGCATGCAGAACATAGATCTGCTCTCTCTGTCCGCGCACAAATTTCACGGTCCGAAGGGAACGGGGGTTCTGTATGCACGGAAGGGTATCCCGCTGATCAGTCTGATCGCGGGCGGCGCGCAGGAGCGGGGGAAGCGCGCGGGAACCGAGAACGTTCCCGCCGTCGTGGGGATGGCGGCAGCGCTGGAGGAGGCATGCGCGGCGATGGAAAAGAATGCGGACCGGATCACGCGGCTGCGCGACAGGCTGATCGACGGGCTGTCGGAAATCCCGCATGCCATCCTAAACGGCGATAGGAATAACAGGCTGCCGGGAAACGTGAATTTCTGTTTCGAGGGGATCGAGGGAGAATCGCTGCTTCTGCTGCTTGACGACAGGGGGATCTGCGCCTCCTCCGGCTCGGCGTGTACCTCCGGCTCGCTGGATCCCAGCCATGTCCTGCTCGCGATCGGCAGACCGCATGAGATCGCGCACGGGTCGCTGCGGCTGACGCTTTCGGAGGAAACTACGCCGGAAGAAATTGCGTATACGATCCGGGCAGTCCGGGATGCGGTCGGTTATCTGCGCGGGATGTCTCCCGTATGGCGCGACCTTGTGAGCGGGAAGAAGCCGTATCTGTTGAGCTGAGCGGTGAAGCAGCCCCTTTTTGAATGCGGGGGCGGATTGTTACTTGTGTTGAGCGGCGGGCCAAAATGCTTGCCCGGAAGGGAAGGAAGGTGCTACAATGGCATTATACAGCGAAAAGGTGATGGATCATTTCAGAAATCCGCGCAATGTCGGCGTGATCGAGGATGCGGACGGCATCGGCGAGGTCGGCAATGCAAAATGCGGCGATATCATGAAGATCTATCTCAAGGTAGAGGATGACAGGATTGCGGATGTAAAATTTGAGACCTTCGGCTGCGGTTCCGCGATCGCTTCCAGCTCCATGGCGACGGAGCTGATCAAGGGAAAGCCGGTATCGGAGGCGCTTGCCCTGACCAACAGGGCGGTTGCGGAGGCGTTGGACGGACTGCCGGCCGCAAAGATGCACTGCTCGGTACTTGCCGAGGAGGCGATCAAAAAGGCGCTGCAGGATTATAATGACAAAAAGGAAAGCGGCGAAGGAAAGAATCAGGAAGAACAGGCGGGGAATGCGGAATGATGATATCGACAAGGGGGCGTTATGCGCTCAGGGTTCTGATCGATCTTGCGGAAAATGCGGAGGCGGGATATGTCCCGATGAAGGATATTGCGGAGCGGCAGGATATCTCCCTGAAGTATCTGGAGCGGATTGTTCCGGTGTTGTGTAAAAACGGGATCATCGAGGGACTCCAGGGAAAAGGCGGCGGCTATAGGCTCTTAAAGAAGCCGGAGGAATGCAGGATCGGGGATGTGCTGCGGCTGACGGAGGGAGATCTTGCGCCGGTCGCCTGTCTGGAGACTGACGCAAAGCCGTGCGCGAGAGCGGACAGATGCAGAACCTATCCGATGTGGGTGGAGTTTTATGAGATGATCAACCGTTTTTTCGACGACAAAACGCTTGCCGGGCTTATAAACGGCGAAGCCGGAGC
>CAZVWN010000003.1:9728-31722 GCA_964631065.1 uncultured Acetatifactor sp. | reverse complement strand
ACCGTTTTTTCGACGACAAAACGCTTGCCGGGCTTATAAACGGCGAAGCCGGAGCACCCCGCACATAAAGGAGGCGGTTTTGTCCGGTTTTCTTGCATTTTTCTCCCAAAACCAGTACTATAGAAGATACAGGATACAGTCCCTGCCGTGATGCGCGCTCCGGCGGGGACGGCTGATATGGAGAAGCGCGCGGAAATGAGGAACAGTATGAGTGACAATACGAACCGTATTCCGCTAAGAAGCGAGGTCGCAGCGGAAAACACATGGAATCTGCAGGATCTGTACGTCTCTGACGAGGCGTGGAAGAAGGAGTTTGACGCTTTGAAGGAGCGGCTTCCCGAGCTTGAGAGCTTACGGGGAAAGCTTGGCGCGGACAGCGGAGGGCTGCTTTCCTATTTCAGACTTTCCGATGAAGTGGAGATTGTTCTGGACAGGCTTGCAAACTATGCAATGCGTAAGGCTGATGAGGATACGCAAAATGCGGAAAATCTCGCAAAAAAGGGACAGATCACGGCGCTGTATGTGGAGATTGGCGGCGCGGTTTCTTATGCGGAGCCGGAAATCCTTGCCATTCCCGAGGATACCCTGCAGAAATTCTTAAAGGAGGAACCCGGACTTGCGGTTTACAGACGCGCGATCGGGAATATCCGTCGGAAAAAGGCGCATATTCTGTCGGATGCGGAGGAGCGGATCCTTGCCGCTGCGGGCGAGATTCAGAATGCGCCGGGAGAGATCAACGGACTGCTTCTGAATGCGGATATGTCCTTCCCCGACATCACGGATGCGGACGGCAATGTTCTCCCCGTGACAAGCGGAAGCTTTATCCCTCTGATGCATCATCCTGATAAAAATGTCAGAAAGGCGGCGTTTACGTCTCTTTACAGTACCTATGATAAGACAAAGAACACTTCCGCCGCGCTGCTGTCCGCACAGATGAAGCAGCTTCAGTTTGAGGCGGATATGAGACATTATGACTCTGCGCTGGAGGCGGCGCTGGATCAGACGCAGGTAGACCTTTGCGTTTATCGGAATCTGATCGATACCGTTCATGCAAACATGTCTTCCATGTATAAATATGTACGTCTCCGCAAAAAGCTCTTAAAGCTGGATGAGCTGAATATGTATGATCTCTATGTGCCCATGACGGCGGATGCGGATAAGAAGATTTCCTTTGAGGAGGCAAAGGAGAACGTTCTGAACGCCATGTCCGTGCTCGGGGAAGATTATGTTGCCCTGCTGAAGGAGGGCTTTGCGAACCGCTGGATCGACGTGTATGAGAACGTCGGCAAGAGAAGCGGCGCGTACTCCTCCGGCTGTCGGGTACATCCGTATGTCCTGCTGAACCATCAGGATAATCTGGACAGCGAATTTACGCTTGCACATGAGATGGGGCACGCGCTGCACTCCTATCTGTCGAACAAAAATCAGCCCGTCGTCGATGCGGATTACGTTATTTTTGTCGCAGAGGTTGCCTCCACCTGTAATGAGGCGCTGCTGATGCAGTATCTGCTCGGAAAGACAACGGATAAGCGGGAGCGCGCTTACCTGATCAATTATTTCCTTGAGCAGTTCAGGGGGACGCTCTACCGCCAGACCATGTTTGCGGAGTTTGAGCTGAAGATGAGCGAGATGAATGCCGCAGGGGAGAGCATCAATGCGGAATCCGCGAGCCGCGTGTACCATGATCTGATCGATCTGTACTTTGGAGACGGGGTGACGCATGATGAGATGATCGATCTGGAATGGGCAAGGATTCCTCATTTTTATTACAATTTCTATGTATATCAGTATGCGACGGGATTTTCCGCAGCCATTGCGCTGTCACAGAAGATCCTGAAGGAGGGCGCTCCCGCCGTGGAGGCGTACAAGAAGAACTTTTTGAGCGCCGGCTGCTCTAAGGATCCCGTATCGATCCTGAAGGATGCAGGAGTGGATATGTCCACGGGAAAACCCATCGAGGATGCGCTGAAGCTGTTTGACAGTCTGCTGGATGAGATGGAGGAGCTGACCGCCTCCCTTTGAGAGCGCGGTCTGAAAGAAACGGATGACGAAAAAGGAGATTTACGGAGATGGACGAGCTGTTTAAAGAGGGAACAAAAAAGCTGGGCTTCGGACTGATGCGGCTGCCGCTGACGGATCCGAACGACTGGGCGTCCGTGGATATTGAAGCGACGAAGGAAATGGTCGATTATTTTCTGGAGCAGGGTTTTACCTATTTTGACACGGCGTGGATGTATTGCGGCTTCAACAGTGAAAATGCGGTAAAGGAAGCGCTGGTTGACCGTTATCCGCGGGATCGCTACACGCTGGCGACAAAGCTGCACGCGGGGTTCTTTGAGGATGCGGCGGGGATGGACGCAATCTTTGAAAAGCAGCTGGAGAAGACGGGCGTTTCCTACTTTGATTATTACCTGATCCATGATGTCGGCGAGGATCACTATAAAAAGTATACCAAATTTGACAGTTTCGGCTGGCTGGCGAAGAAGAAGGAGGAGGGGCTGGTGCGTCATATCGGCTTCTCCTACCATGACGGCGCAAAGCTGCTGGATCGTGTGCTGACGGAGCATCCGGAGGTCGAATTCGTACAGCTTCAGCTGAATTACCTCGACTGGGACAGCGAGGCGATCCAGTCGCGCGCCTGTTACGAGGTATGCGTAAAGCACGGAAAGCCTGTGATCGTGATGGAGCCGGTCAAGGGCGGAACGCTTGCAAACGTGCCGGAGGCTGTTGAGACGCTCTTTCGCTCCTACGCGCCGGAGATGTCCGTGCCCTCCTGGGCGATCCGCTTTGCGGCGAGCCGGCCGAATGTAAAGATGGTGCTTTCCGGCATGGGAAACATGGACATGATGCGGGACAATACCGGGTACATGAAGGACTTTCAGCCGCTGGATGAGAAGGAGCTTGCAGTGGTAAAACAGGCGGTCGGTATCATAAACGGCAATATCGCGATTCCCTGTACGGGCTGCGCCTATTGCGTGGACGGCTGCCCGAAAAACATCGCAATCCCGAAATATTTTTCGCTCTACAATGCGGAAAAGCAGGAATACGCCGGAAAGGGCTTCACGCCGCAGGGAGAGTATTACTCGCGCCTGACGGCAGAGTTCGGGAAGGCGGGCGACTGTATCGGCTGCGGAAAATGCGAAAAGGCATGTCCCCAGCATCTTCCGATCCGCGAGCACTTAAAGCAGGTTGCCGCGCAGTTTGAGTGAGACTGTCGTATTTTTTGCGATACCGTACATTTTGGAAAGAGGGAAAACGTGTTGGAGATCAGGCTTGCCGCGGAGGCGGATGCGGAGGGCATCCGGGAAATTTACGCGCCGTATGTTTTGCGGACGGCAGTTTCTTTTGAATATGAGGTTCCGGACGTGACGGAAATGAAAGGCAGAATCCGCAACACGCTGAAGGAATATCCATGGCTTGTCGCGACAAAGGAGGGCAGGATCGTCGGATACTGTTATGCAGGGCAGTTTCATTCCCGCGAAGCGTACAGGCATGCGGCGGAGCTGTCGGTCTATGTCAGGCAGGACTGCAGACAAAACGGGATCGGCAGCGGGTTATACAGGGCGATGGAGGAAATACTGTTACAGCAGAATGTTTTTTCGGTTCACGCCTGTATCGCGGTTCCGGAGGCGGAAGAGGAATATCTTACGGACGACAGCAGGAGGTTCCATGCGAGAATGGGCTTTCAGACAGCAGGAAGACATGACCGGTGCGGGTATAAGTTCGGAAGATGGTACAGCATCATCTGGATGGATAAGCTGATAGGAGAGAGACCGGAGACGCCGGAGGCATTTGTCCCGTTTGAACGGCTGCGGTCGGCAATCGGACGGTAAAGGATTTCCCGCCGTCAGGGCAGAGAATGCAAAAAAGGGGGGCGTGAGAACCATGCAGGAGAATAAGCTTTTTAAAACCGCGGCTTCCGTCGTTTCCTCACGGATTCTTTATACCCCTTCCCCGTTTGCGCGTACCTCGCTGCTTTACCTTCAGGAAATCGGTTCGCTTCAGGCGGTCAGACCGCATACCAGCAACCGTTCCAACCTTGCGTCCTATCTTTTCTTTATGGTGGAAGCGGGCTCCGGCACATTGGCGCACCGGGGGGCGGTTCATGAGCTGCACGCGGGAGACTGCGTTTTTCTTGACTGTAAGCTTCCTTATGCACATTCTGTCGGGGAAGATCTGTGGACGCTGAAATGGTGTCATTTTTTCGGACCGGGGATGAGCGGCATATATGCGAAATATCTGGAGCGGGGCGGCAGACCGGTGTTTCATCCGCCCGCGTTTGCGGAGTTTGTAAAAAGGTGGCAGCAGCTTTATGATACGGCGGCTTCCGCGGATTATATCCGGGACATGAAGATCAATGAGGGGCTGAGCGGACTGCTGACACTGCTCATGCAGGAAAGCTGGAATCCGGAGCGGCAGACCGGCGGACGTAAGGAGCAGAACTGTCTTAAGGTGAAGGAATATCTGGACGGACATTATACGGAGAGGCTGACGCTGGATATGCTTGCCGCAAGGTTTTATCTGGATAAGTTTTATCTCACGAGATGCTTTAAGGAAGAGTACGGCGTGACCATCGGTCAGTATCTGACGCAGCTTCGGATCACGAGGGCAAAGCAGCAGCTTCGGTTTACGGACGAGAAGCTCGAGACGATCGGACTTTCGTGCGGTCTGGGAGAAGCCGCCTACTTTTCGCGCATTTTTAAGAAGGTTGAGGGAATGAGTCCGAGCGAGTACCGGAAAAAATGGTAAAAGTCAATATTGTGCAAGAAAAACAAGAGATGTGCTATTCCAACGGGAAAGTACATCTCTTATACTTTATTATCATGACGGCAGGATTGTGGGAGTGCAGAGCACGGAACAATCCGTAGGTATCATTGCCGGGGCGGAATGAGCCCCGAATAAACAGGAGAAAGAAGGAAGGATATGGCAAAAAAAGCGCTGATCACAGGCATTACCGGGCAGGACGGCTCTTATCTGGCGGAGTTTCTGCTGGAAAAGGGATATGAGGTTCACGGGATTACCAGACGGGCATCGATCTCCAATACGGCGAGGATCGATCATCTGATCGCAAAAAATGCAGTTACGCTTCACGACGGGGATCTTTCGGACACCTCGTCTCTGACAAATATTATCGCAAAGGTTCAGCCGGACGAAATCTATAATCTTGCGGCACAGTCGCATGTACAGGTTTCCTTCGACGTTCCCGAGTATTCCGGAGATGTGGACGCGATCGGGGTTCTGCGGATTCTGGAGGCGGTCAGGATTCTCGGTCTGGAGAAGAAGACAAGATTTTATCAGGCATCAACCTCAGAGCTGTACGGAAAGGTCGAGGAGGTTCCCCAGAAGGAGACGACGCCGTTCCATCCCTACAGCCCTTATGCGGTTGCTAAGCAGTACGGCTTCTGGATCACGAAGGAGTACCGTGAGGCATACGGCATGTTTGCGGTAAACGGGATCCTGTTCAATCATGAGTCCGAGAGACGCGGCGAGAACTTTGTGACGAGAAAGATCACGCTGGCGGCGGGACGCATCGCGGAGGGGTTACAGGATCATCTGGAGCTTGGCAATCTGGATTCTTTGCGCGACTGGGGATATGCGAAGGATTATGTGGAGTGTATGTGGATGATCCTGCAGCACGATACGCCGGAGGATTTCGTGATCGCGACGGGAGAGCAGCACACGGTAAGGGACTTTACGGAGCGCGCGTTTGCGGCGAACGGCATTACGATCCGCTGGGAAGGAAGCGGTGTAGATGAGAAAGGTTATGATAGCGCAACCGGGAAAATGCTGGTATGTGTAAATCCGCAGTGGTTCCGCCCGACGGATGTGGATAACCTCTGGGGCGATCCGACGAAGGCGAAGACGGTCTTAGGCTGGAATCCGCAGAAGACGACCTATGCGGAGCTGGTGGAGATCATGGCGAAGCATGACAGGGAGCTTGCGCGGCGGGAGAAGGAGATGAAGCGGATATGATGGAGAAGGATGCGAAGATCTATGTCGCGGGACACAGAGGAATGGTAGGCTCCGCCATTGTGCGGGAGCTGAACAGACAGGGATATACGAATATCATAACCCGTACCCATCAGGAGCTGGATCTGTGCAGACAGGCGGAGGTAGAGCAGTTTTTTGCGGCGGAGAAGCCGGAGTATGTCTTCCTCGCGGCGGCGAAGGTGGGCGGCATTGTCGCAAATTCCGAGGCGCTTGCGGATTTCATGTGGTTTAACATGACGCTGGAGATGAACGTCATCCATTCCGCATGGCAGAACGGCTGTAAGAAGCTGGAGTTTCTGGGCTCCTCCTGTATTTATCCGCGTATGGCGGCGCAGCCGATGAAGGAGAGCTGTCTTCTGACCTCGGAGCTGGAGAAGACAAACGAGGCATATGCGCTGGCGAAGATTTCCGGACTGAAGTATTGTGAATTTCTGAACAGGCAGTACGGTACGGATTACATTTCCGTCATGCCGACGAATCTCTACGGACCAAACGACAATTATCATCCGACGCACAGTCATGTGCTTCCTGCGCTGATCCGTCGTTTTCATGAGGCGAAGGTAAACGGACTGCCGGAGGTGACCTGCTGGGGAGACGGAAGTCCTTTGCGCGAGTTTTTATATGTCGATGATCTGGCGAACCTCTGCGTGTTCCTGATGAACCGGTATTCCGGAAACGAGACGGTCAATGCCGGAACGGGGAAGGAGCTGACCATAAAAGAGCTGACGGAGCTGGTCGCGAAGGTGGTCGGCTATGAGGGAAGGATCCTTTGGGACAGCAGTAAGCCGAACGGTACGCCGCGAAAGCTGCTCGACGTCAGCAAGGCGGAGGCGCTGGGCTGGCGCTATAAGACGGAGCTTGCGGACGGAATCCGTATGGCGTATGAGGATTTTCTGACAAATCCGATGCGTGCGGAGCGGTAAAAAGCGTGTGGACGGTGGAGGAACGGAATGAATGTTGTATTACTTTCAGGCGGCTCCGGGAAGCGGCTTTGGCCGTTGTCGAATGATGTCCGCTCGAAACAGTTTATTAAGATATTTAAGCGGGAAGACGGAAGCTATGAGTCGATGGTACAGCGCGTTTACCGCCAGATAAAGAAAGCGGATCCCGACGCAAGGGTGACGGTTGCAACCGGCAGGGCGCAGGTGTCGGCGCTCTATCATCAGCTTGGCGGGGACGTGGAAATCTGTGTGGAGCCGTGCCGACGGGATACCTTTCCCGCGATCGCGCTGGCGACAGCCTATCTTGTGGATGTACTGCATGCGGATCCCGAGGAGCCTGTGGTTGTCTGTCCGGTAGATCCGTATGTGAATGACGATTATTTCGAGGCGCTGAAGGAGCTTGCCGGACAGGCCCAAAAAGGGGAAGCTGACCTTGTGCTGATGGGGATAGAGCCGACTTATCCGAGCGAGAAATACGGCTACATCCTTCCGGAGAGCGCGGAGCATGTAGCGGGAGTAAAAAGCTTTAAGGAGAAGCCCTCTGCCGATGTGGCGGCGGGATATATTGCGGACGGCGCGCTCTGGAACGGCGGCGTGTTTGCCTATAAGCTGAACTATGTGCTGGACAGGGCGCGTGAGCTGATCGGCTTTTCCGGTTATCAGGAGCTGGTTTCCGGGTATGACAGGCTGCCGAAGATTTCCTTTGATTATGCCGTGGTGGAAAAGGAAGAAAACATACAGGTGCAGAGATTCTGCGGGCAGTGGAAGGATCTCGGAACGTGGAATACGCTGACGGAGGCGATGGAGGAGTCCGTGATCGGCAGGGGAATCATGAATGATGCCTGCAGCGGGGTTCACATTGTCAATGAGACGGATCTTCCGATTCTCGCCATGGGTCTGCGGAATGTGGTGATCTCCGCTTCTCCGGAGGGGATTCTGGTCTCGGATAAGGAACAGAGCAGCTATATCAAGCCCTTTGTGGACGGCTTTGAACAGCAGATCATGTTTGCGGAAAAGAGCTGGGGGAGCTTCAGGGTCATAGATGTACAAAAAGATGCCCTGACGATCCGTGTGACGCTGAATGCGGGGCACGCCATGAATTACCACAGTCACAGAAACCGCGACGAGGTCTGGACCGTGATTTCCGGATGCGGCAGGGCGGTCGTGGACGGTAAGGTACGAAAGATCCGTGCAGGAGACGTTGTCATGATGTCTGCGGGACAGCGGCATACGGTGATGGCAAAGACGGAGCTGCGGCTGATCGAGGTACAGCTCGGCTCGGACATTGACGTTAAGGATAAGGAAAAATTTGATCTGCCGGAGAGCTTATCGGAATAATGTGAAGAAATGTCGGAGAATGCGGCTGCGTTCTCCGATTTTATTTTGTAAGAGCCGGCTTTTAAAACAGTGCTTTTTAAAAGAGGACGAATGTGTTATCATGAAGAAAAGAAAATCAGGCGGAGGTAACACCATGAAGCAAATACCATATGAGTATCGGAATCTGCCGATTCCCGGGGGCGGCTATGTGACAGGGTTTCTCTATTCGGCGAAGGAGAAGGATGTACTGTATGCGCGGACGGATATCGGCGGAACTTACCGTTTTGACACAAAAGCGCAGCGCTGGATCAGTCTGATCCCGCACGTGACGATGGAGGACTTGAGCGAGACGTTTCCGATTTCCATCGCGTCGGATGATAAGAAGCCGGGCAGTCTCTATATCGCATGCGGCGTAAACGGCAGGGAAAGCGGCGTTCTTGCCATCTCTGAGGATTACGGGGAAAGCTTCCGCTATGAAAAAATCCCGGTGCCGGTGCATGGGAATTTAAACGGCAGGGGAACGGGAGAGCGCCTGATTGTCAGCGGAGACAGGATATGGTATGCCTCGCAGCAGAGCGGTCTCTGGAAGAGCGCGGACGGCGGACATACATGGGAAAAGCTTACGGCAATGCCGGAGGAGTATCTGACGCTTGTTGCAGAGGTCGGCGGCGGACTGCTTGTCGGAACGGCGGGCGTGACGACAGGAAGGATGCCCGGAGACGGCACGGAAACACCCATGCGGGGGCACAGCCTTTATTTTTCAAAGGACGGCGGGGCGCATTTTGAACGGCTTGCACAGCCGGAGAGTCATGTCATTGAAGGATGTAAGCTGAACGGTCCGGTTGCGCAGCGCTGGTGTGCGGATGAACGGTATCTGTATGTTACCTTTGCCTCCACGGGGCGGCGCTCCTATGTGACAGAGAACGGCTACAGCTGTGATTCCGGCGATACGATCGACGGTCACATCTTAAGATATGCGTTAAACGGTGACGGGGTCGGTGCGCCGGAGGACATTACGCCGGGAAGCGCGTCGGCTGTAACGGGAATCGGACAGGAGGGGATTGCGAGGGGCGCAGTCCTGGATTACGGCTTTTCGGGGATCAGCGTGTCGGCGCAGACACCCGGCATGCTGGTCGCGACAACCATCGTCAAGGACGACGGAGACAGCGTTTTCCTCTCCATGGATTACGGTGAGAGCTGGCGGCAGATCCTGTATGATCTGGCGGAGGGAGAGATTACGTTCCGCGCGCCGTATATGCGTCCGGAGTGCAACGGCGGGCATTCCCTGATCCACTGGCTCAGCGATATTAAGATCAATCCGTCTGACGACAACGAGGCATGGTTTAACTCGGGAACGGGCGTGTTCCGCACGCGCAATCTGAAAGAAACGCCCTGCCGTTTCACGGACTGGTGCGACGGCATCGAGGAGACGGTGCATCTAAATGTCTACGGGATGCCGTCCGGAGAGGTACAGGTCATTGATATTGTCGGGGATCTGGGCGGCTTCGCGTTTACGGATCCGGATAAACCGTGCGGAAATTCTTTCGCGGACGCGCAGGGAAACCGCTATATCACCTGTATCAATGCGGATTTTTCGGAGGAAGATCCGAAACGGCTGATCGTGACGCCGAGAGGAAACTGGACGGGAAAGACGTTCGGCGGGCTGATTCTCTCGAAGGATCAGGGAAAAACCTTTGAGAGACTGCCGATGCCGTTCGGACTGACGGAGGATCTGGATGCGGCGCTGCATTTTATCGAGCATCCGAACGTCAACTCCGGCTGGGTCTCGATGTCTCCGGACGGACAGAATATCGTCTGGGCGGTTGCGGAAGGCATCGAACTGCCCGTGCGTCGGCTGATCGTCAGTCAGGACGGCGGAAAGCGGTTTTCCTGCTGTGAGGTGTATGAGGCATCCGGGAAGCGTAAGACAAAAGGAAAGGTCAAGGTCTTTTCCGACAGAAAAGACAGCAGCCTGTTTTACGGCTTCGGCGAGAAATCCGATTTTTATGTCAGCCGGGACGGCGGAAAGACGTACAGGGAGTATGCGCTTCCGGCGGAGTTCCCGGAGATCGAGTTCGGACTGATCGACTGTGCGAACAAGACGGAGGTACGCGGAGAGAGCGGAAAGCAGGGCGTCTTTTATATGGCGCTCGGCGAGGGCGGACTCTGGAAGCTGGAATATCATCCGGAAGAGGACGACAGCGCGGCGGGTGATCCCGGAAATGCGGCATATGGAAACGGTATCCGGCTGAAGCGGCTGACACAGCCCGGGATCACGGCGTTTCGGTGCGGTCTGGGACTTGGCGCACCGGGCGGGGATTATTACCGCGATCCGAAAGCAATTTATTTCAACGGCATCATCGACGGCGAATACGGTTTTTACCGGACATTGGACGAGTGCAGGAGCTTTGAGCGGCTGAATACCGGAAAGCAGATGTACGGAGAGATCAACAGCATCGACGGCGATTGCCGGGTTTTCGGCAGATTTTATCTTGCGACAGGCTCGAACGGATTAAAGTATGGCGATGAGGCGGTAAGGAGAGCAGACGCTTAAGGAAAGCGGAAGAAGGAGAGGTACAGGATATATGAGAATTTATCAGGATGGCAATAAACTGATTATCGCAGAGGGGAAAAGTCAGGTATGGGTAGAGCCCTGGGGGGTAAATTCCGTCCGTGTCAGGATGACGGCGCAGCCCGTGATGGACGCAAACGACTGGGCGCTGACGGAAACGCCGGAAAAGATCGTGCCGGAAATCAGCTTTGAGACGATCGACGTGACGGATCCCTGGTATCGCGGGGAAGAGTGGGCGAAGTATCATCAGACGGCGACACAGGCGAAGCTGGTAAACGGAAAGCTTACGGTGAAGGTGTCCCATGAGGGCTGGCTTTCCTTCTATAATCAGAAGGGGGAGCTTCTGACGCAGGAGTATTGGAGAAACCGCAACCGCATCAACCGGTACTGTGTGCCGCTGCGCGTGGACGCAAGGGAGCTTAAGCCCATTCCCGGCGGGTCGGATTTTGAGCTGACGGCGCGGTTTGAAGCCTTTGATGATGAGATGATCTTCGGCATGGGGCAGTATCAGGAAAAGCATATGAACAAGAAGGGGGCGACGCTGGAGCTGGCGCACCGCAACAGTCAGGCGAGCGTACCGTTCTATGTCTCGAGCAGGGGCTACGGCTTTTTCTGGAACAATCCCGCGATCGGCACGGCGACCTTCGGCACGAATAAGACGCAGTGGCATGCAAAGAGTACGAAGAAGCTGGACTACTTTCTGACGGCGGGCGACAGCCCTGCGGAGATTGAAGCGCAGTATTCGCTTGCGACGGGGCGCACGCCGATGATGCCGGAGTACGGGCTCGGCTACTGGCAGTGCAAGCTCCGCTACCGCACGCAGGAGGAGCTGCTGGCGGTTGCGAGAGAGCATAAGAGAAGAGGGCTGCCGATGGACGCGATCGTGATCGACTTCTTCCACTGGACGAGACAGGGCGATTTTAAGTTCGAGCCGCTGGACTGGCCGGATCCCGAGGGGATGGTAAAGGAGTTAAAGGAGCTTGGCATCGAGACGGTCGTATCCGTCTGGCCGACGATCGACGAGCGCAGCGAAAATTACGGCGCGATGGCGGACAGAGGATATCTTGTCAACGCGGATCGCGGAAACTGCAATCATATGACATGGATGGGGAATACCGTCTTTTATGACGCGACGCATCCCGGGGCGCAGCAGTTTGTCTGGGACCGCTGTAAGGAAAATTATTATGAGAAGGGGATCCGCTGCTTCTGGCTGGACGAGGCGGAGCCGGAGTACGGTCCTTATGATTTTGACAATTACCGGTATTATGCGGGATCTGCCCTGCAGTGCAGCAATGTCTATCCGGTCGGTTACGCGAAGGGCTTTTACGACGGACTGAAGGCGGCGGGCGAGACGGAGATTTTAAGCCTTGTGCGCTGCGCGTGGGCGGGAAGCCAGAAGTACGGCGTGCTGACATGGTCGGGAGATATCTATTCTTCGTTCCGTTCCATGCGCGAACAGCTGCAGGCGGGACTTTCCATGAGCATGGCGGGGATTCCCTGGTGGACCTCGGACATCGGCGGCTTTCTTGGCGGAAACATTGAAGATCCCGCGTTTAAGGAGCTTTTAGTGCGCTGGTTTGCGTGGGGGGCTTTCTGTCCGGTATTCCGTATGCACGGCGAGCGTTCTCCCTGGTATGAGCGCGAGGAGGAATTCCGAAACGGCGTGCGCCAGCTGACAAGCGGACAGGACAACGAGGTCTGGAGCTTCGGCGAGGACAATTACGAGATCCTTACGAAGTATCTCTTTATCCGTGAGAGGCTGCGTCCGTACATCAGGGAGTGTATGCGGGCGGCGAGTGAGACGGGCGCGCCCGTCATGCGTCCGCTGTTCTATGATTTCCCGGAGGATAAGGCGTGCTGGAGCGTTGAGGATTCTTATATGTTCGGGCCGGATCTTCTGGTATCGCCCGTCATGGAAGCGGGAGCGACACAGCGGAAGCTTTATCTTCCTGCGGGGGCAGACTGGAAGGATGCCTATACCGGAAAGACGTATCAGGGCGGTCAGACCGTTACGGTTCCCGCGCCGATCGATGTGATTCCGGTCATGCTCAGAGACGGCAAAGATTATCCGATCTATGAATAAGCTGAAAAATTTCTTTAAGGACATACGGCTGCGGGAAAAGCTGCTCCTGTTTTATCTGATCGGGGGTATCCTGCCGCTTGTGCTGGCGGATGTTTATATGTATTCCTCCGTCCGCAGCGTCATGCTGGAGCAGGAAAAGCAGGCGACGCTCAATGAGCTTACCAATATCGCGGATTCCATCAGCGAATGCATCTCCGTGACGGAGGAGATCTCGAAGCGGCTCTATTTTAACGAGAGTATCGAGCACATTGCGTTTACCTCATACCGGAGCTATGACGAGATCCTGAAGGATTACCGCGACTGCGACACGGTCACGGATTTTATCCGGTACTACTATCAGGAGATCGCCGGAATTACGATCTATATGTATAACCCGACGATCTCCGATAACGAATATTTTGTTTATGCGGACGAGAAGAAGCGCGAGGATCTGCATTATGTGGAGGCGGTCAGCCGTGCCGGGGCGCCTTACTGGTATTACGCTTATGATGATGTAACGGGAAAGTATCATCTCCGCCTTGCGCGCGTGCTGTATACGACGGAGATGGAGCGGGTCGGCGTGGCGGTGCTCCAGATGCAGAATAAGCGCTCGGAGCTGCCGATCACGGAACGGGAGGAGGATACCTTTTTCCTCTATAATGATGAGATCGTGCTCCACAGTAACGCGACGGATAAGGATGAAAAGGCGCTGCTGCGGCTGATGGAGCAGAAGTCCGGGGATTCGTATGCGGGCAGGGTCGTCTATCGGGGAGAGGATTATCTGCTCTCATTTGTGAAGATTCATCCGCCCTACTGCGGGGATTTTTATACCGTGGCGAGTCTGCGCCCCTACCGGGAGATCGCGGCGCTTGCGACGGCGACGGCGTTCGGCAATATCGTGCCGATGCTTCTGTGCGTTGCGGTAGCCGTCGCCCTGATCCTGATCTTTTCCAACTATTTCAGCGGGCGGATCAATCTGTTTAAGGATGAGATGCACAGGGCGGCGACCGGCGATTTTACGGTCACGGCGGAGCTCGACGGCAGGGATGAGATTGCAGAGCTGCATGACGATCTGATCTCCATGATCCGGGACATACAGGAGCTGATGGACAGGGTTGTACAGGAGCAGGTACAGAAGGAACAGCTGAATACGCGCCAGAAGGAAGTGGAGTTTAAGATGCTGGCGAGCCAGATCAATCCGCACTTTCTGTATAACACCCTCGAGACGATCCGGATGCAGGCGAGAGTCAACGGACAGCCGGAGATCGAGGAGCTGACGAAGATGCTCGCAAAGCTCATGCGCCGCAACATTCAGGCGACGGACAGTCTGCAGCCTCTTAGCGCAGAGCTTCAGCTTGTGGAATATTACCTGAAGATACAGGATTACCGCTTCCACGACAGGATCCGTTATGAGATCATCACGGATGAGAGAGCGCGGCAGGAGGAGCTTTTTGTCATGCCGTTACTGATCCAGCCCTTTGTGGAAAACGCGTATGCGCACGGTCTGGAATCGAAGGAGAACGGGGGGCTGATACGGATCCGCGTGGAGCTTGGCGCGCAGCTTCTGATCCTTGTGGAAGACAACGGCTGCGGGATGGATGCGGAAAAGCTGGCAGAGGTCAGACGTTCCTTAAACGATTTCGACAATTTGGACAGAACGCATATCGGCATCTGCAACGTCAGCCAGAGAATACGGATCCGCTACGGGGAAAACTACGGTGTGACGATAGACAGCGCGGAGGGAAAAGGAACAACTGTAACGATTAAGCTGCCGATTTTGAATGAATAAAACGGCAACGGTCACAAAAACGGGCGTGGAAATGCCCGTTTTTTTGTGCTTTTTGACAGGGATGTTTAATTTTAAAAGAAAAGATGTCAAAAAAGTAAGGTTTTTTTACGCGCACGGATACGATACACTTTTTCTGTAAGGAAATATGCTCCCCGAAGGGGAGAAAAAAACAGGAGGAAGAACGATGAAAAAGTTCAAAAAGTTGTTAGCAGCCATGTTTGCTTTCACACTTACGCTTTCCGGTCTTTCCGTTATGCCTGTACAGGCAGGACAGGATGCGTCGGCGCTGGAGGACGGCACGGCATACCTCAACATCAACAACAGCGACTGGTCTGAGTTTGATGCTGAGTGGACAAACGCAAAGATTACCGGCGACGGCTCTTACACGGTCGGCATGAAGGCGTCTGAGGGACAGAAGCTGGTACAGTTCAATGCCCTTGAGGTTGTAAACGGTGAGTCCTATCTCGGAACAGGCTGTGTCCTGACCGTAGACAGCATTAAGATCAACGGCGAAGAGGTTGAGCTTGCAGGACCGAGCTATACCTGTTCCGCAGACGGCGGCGGTGTAACGACCCGTGTCAACATTTACAATGAGTGGAATACACCTGACGCGTCGGCGACGGCGGGCGATGACAATCACGCTGACTGCCGTGTGGCAGAAGGCAGCGTAGAGGATGCGGTTGCATGCCTGTTCTCTTCTGATTATGTGGATGCTTCTTCAGGAAGCGGCTTCCTTGTAGAGAGCCTTGAGGTTGCATTTACCGTTTCCGGCTTCGGTACGGCGGGTGCGGCAGCGGCTGCGGCAGTGACGGAGCCTGCGGAAGGTCCCGCGATTGCACACTTAAACATCAACAATTCCGACTGGTCTGAGTACGAGGCGGAGTACACGGATGCAGAGATCACGGGCGACGGTACTTATACGGTAGCCATGAAGGCGACAGAGGGACAGAAGCTGGTACAGTTCAACGCCCTTGAGGTTGAAAACGGCGAGCTGCTTCTCGGAACGGCTTATACCATCACGGTAGACAGCATTAAGATCAACGGCGAAGAGGTTGAGCTTGCGGGACCCAGCTACACCTGTTCTGCGGACGGCGGCGGTATCAATACCCGTGTAAACCTTTACAACGAGTGGAACACGCCTGATCCGGAAGCAACGGCGGGCGATGACAACCATCTTGACTGCCGTGTGGCGGAAGGAAACGTTGCGGATGCGGTTGCATGCCTGTTCTCTTCTGATTATGTAGATGCTTCTTCAGGAAGCGGCTTCCTTGTAGAGTCTATTGAGGTTACCTTTACCGTTGCGGGCTGCGGTGAGATCGCGGCAGCAGGAGAGGCGCCGACAGCAGAGGTTGAGGCGGTTGACTTAAACGGTACATACAATGCGTACTTCGGACTGCAGACGCCTGTTTTCTCTTTCCGTAACGCGTTTGATGATGCGACCTACGGTCGTGAGACAGAGTACTTTAACCAGATTACAGGCTGGGAGGGCAGCGATGCCGTTAAGAGAGAGGGAACCTTCACGGATGCAGTGATCGCAGGAAACGGAACGTATACCGTATCCGTAAGCGGCATGGATCTTACGGGCGACTTTGATTCCCAGGATTACTTTAACCTGATCTTCCTTTCCACGGATATCCCGAATACCGGAGAGATCACCATCTCCGATATCAAGCTGAACGTGGACGGAAGAGACGTAACGATCAGCCCCATTTTGAGCCCTGATTCTCTGAACTATGTAAACATGCTGATCCAGAACATCTGGAATGAGGATGTTGCAACGATCGGTTACTACAGCGTACCGCCCAAGGAGATGTCCATTACCTTTACGGTATCCGGCTTTGCATATGATAATGAGTCTGCGGCAGCAGATACGCCCGCAGAGGAATCTTCCTCCGCAGCAGAGGAGTCTTCTTCCGAGGCTGTGACGGCTGACGCACCGGAGAAGGACGGCGGGGTATCTCCCGTTGTGATCGTTGTGATCGTCGTTGTTGTGATCGCAGTGATCGCGGTTGCGGTTGTTCTCGCAGGAAAGAAGAAAAAGCAGAACTGATAAGAGCCTTATAAGAGGAAAAAGTCGGGCAGACATATTCTGAAGGGGTGTGTCTGCCCGGACTATAATAGGAGATTCGTGTGAGACCCTTTCACACGCGGGAATGGAGTCTGTATATGAAAAAAGAAAAATCCAGAGAGGAAAAGCGAACAGATATCATCTATGTGATCCAGAGAATCGCCGTAGTTCTTGCCGTCGCGCTGATCTTTTTCCCGGCAGCCAGCCCGTCGAGAATCTGCGGAATGATCAATAAAAATCTCTCTCTGTTTACCTCGGGTATTTCCTACAGCAGTCTGACCTCGGAGATGGGGCGTGCCTTTACGAGGGGATGGATTCAGGAGGGAACGATGATTCTGCTCTTTGTGGCATCCCTGATCATGCTGATCGGCATCGCACTTTCCGGCGCGGGCGGCTGTATGTCGCTTGGAAACCTGAAATTTAAAAAACTCGGCAATCTGTTCTCCCTGGGCGGAGCAGCGGTAGAGATTGTCGGCATGGTATTGATCTATGTTTCCTATCTTCAGATTCAGGGAACGGGAAATGCGGCGAAGGTAGAGCCGAGATTCCCCGGCGGGTATATCGTGTATCTTGTGCTGCTTGCCGTACTGCTTCTGACTGCCGTGCTGATCCAGATCCTGCTTCCGAAGCCCGAACCGGACAGCGGATATGAGATGGAATCGAAATTTAAGCTGTTTCTGATCTTTCTTCCCTTTGCGGCGCTCTGCTTCGTATTCAGCTATCTGCCGCTCTGGGGATGGCGGTATGCGTTTTTCGATTACTCGGCGGGCGGTACCCTGTCCATGGAAAATTTTGTCGGCTTTAAGTGGTTTACCTCGCTCTTCCAGAGTGCGGCGACCAGACGCGACGTTGTCCGCGTGCTCCGCAATACGCTCGCGATGAGCGGACTCGGCATTGCGACAAGCTGGTGTGCGATGGCGTTCGCCATTTTCCTGAACGAGATCAAGAATACAAGGTTCCGCCGTTTTGTGCAGACCTTCACGACCGTTCCCAACTTTATCAGCTGGGTTTTGGTATACGCGATCGCGTTTGCAATCTTTTCGACGGACGGCTTTATCAACACGGCGGCTTCCCAGCTCGGCATCCTCGAGGCGGGTGCGACGGGAACGAACTACCTGATGAGCACTTCCCACATCTGGATCAAGATGCTTGCATGGGGAATGTGGAAGGGAATCGGCTGGAGTGCGATCATCTACATAGCCGGAATTTCCGGTATCGACCAGCAGCTCTACGAGGCGGCGACGGTTGACGGCGCGGGACGGTTTGCGAAGATGTGGCATGTGACGCTGCCGGGACTGATTCCGACCTATTGCGTTATGCTGCTGATGTCCATCGCGAACATCTTAAGCAACGGTATGGATCAGTACTTCGTATTCAGTAACAAGATGAATCTGGATACGATACAGGTGCTCGACCTTTACGTTTATACACTGGGTATCCAGAACGGAAACATACCGCTCTCGACCGTTATCGGTATGGTGAAGTCGATCGTCAGTGTCATCCTGCTGTTCGTTGCAAACCGCGTTTCCAAGGCAGTCCGCGGCGAGAGCATTGTGTAAGGAGGTGTGGAAGATGGCAAAGACAAAGCAGGAAAAGCTGAATGAAAAGGCAGAGAAGCAGTATGCGAAAACCCATAAGAAAAAGTGGAAGCTCACACCGGGCAACATATGCTTCAATGTCCTGAATTACTTGTTTTTTACGGTGTTTACCTTAAGCTGTATTTTCCCCTTTTATTACCTGTTCATCAACACGATCTCCGATAATGACATGGTAAAAAAAGGACAGATCACGCTGATTCCGCACGGCATCAATCTCCACAACTATATCGCCATGCTGAATGTATCGGATCTCGGAAATGCGTTTATCGTCTCCATCGCGAGAACCCTGATCGGAACGGCGCTGATGGTAGCGGCTTCCGCGCTGGTCGGATATCTTGTGACAAAGCAGGAGATGTGGCACAGGAAATTCTGGTATCGTTTTCTTGTCATTACGATGTATTTCAATGCGGGAACGATCCCCTGGTTCTTAAACATGTCCATGCTGGGACTGACGAACCATTTTGCGGCATATATCATTCCGGGTATTGTCGCCCCGTATAACATCATTCTGGTGAAGACCTATATTGAGTCGATCCCGAGTGAGCTGGAGGAGAGCGCCCTGATGGACGGCGCGGGCTTCCTCGTCGTATTCCGGAAGATCATATGGCCGTTAAGTAAGCCGATCCTTGCGACAATCGCGATCTTCGGCGCGGTCGGACACTGGAATTCCTTTACGGATTCCCTGATCCTGATGCAGAATGCGCCGGAGCTTTATACCTTACAGCACAGACTCTACATCTATCTGAATACCAGCTCAAATCTGGCGCAGATCATGAGTACGGGCGGTTCTGCGGCGACGGCGGCAGCGCAGTCGGCAATGTCGACAAAGGTGCTGAAGTATACGATTTCCATGGTTACGGTAATCCCGATCCTGCTGGTATATCCTTTCATGCAGCGGTATTTTGAAAAGGGTATCATGCTCGGAGCGGTAAAGGGTTAAAAAAGAGGAGGATTTATCATGAAGAGGATGAAAAAACTGACGGCGTTATCCCTCTGTACGGCGATGACGGCAGGACTTCTTACAGGCTGCGGCAGCAGCTCTGCGGACGGAAAGAGCGGCGATCCCGTTACGCTCACCGTGTTCAGCCAGCTGGCAAACTATTCCGGAGAACAGTCCGGATGGTCTTCCGATATTCTGCTGGAGAAATTTAATGTCATTCTGAATATCGTGCCGGATTTAAACGGTACCTATCAGACCCGTATGGAGGCGGGAGATCTCGGCGATATCGTTGTCTTCGGAAGCGATGGCGACCCTTATCTGAATGCGGTCAATGCCGGACTGCTGTTTGACTGGAACGAGGACGATCTTGTCAAGGAGTATGGTCCTTACATTTATGAGCATATGCAGAACGCGCTGGCTCACAATGCCGAGATTTCCGGAGGAACGACCTACGGCTTCGGACATAACGTGGCGACGGATACGAAGGATCATGAGTCCTTCTTCTATACATGGGATATCCGCTGGGATCTCTATAAGGAGCTTGGCTATCCTGAGGTAAAGAATTATGATGATCTCGTTGAGGTCTTAAAGAAGATGAAGGAGATCTGCCCGACGGACGACAACGGCAACCCGACCTATGCGCTGGTTGCATGGCCTGACTGGGACGGCACGATGGCAATGTATCCGAAGGCAACGGCGACTGCGTACTACGGCTATGATGAGTTCGAGATGGGTCTGTATGATCCTGCAACAGGAACCTTCTACGACTGCCTGGATCCGGACGGTCCCTATATCGAGGCGCTGAAGTTCTTTAACAAGCTGTACCAGAACGATCTGCTGGATCCGGACTCCATGACCTGTACCTACGATTATGTACAGGAAAAGGTCAGCGCGGGCGGAACCTTCTTCTCGATCTTTAACTATGCGGGACGCTCCCTGTACAATACGGAGGAGCACATGAACGCGGGTAAGATGATGCTTTCCCTGACGCCCTCCGAGGCGGCTCCCATCGCATACGGTATGAGCACGATGGGCGGCAACCGTATCTGGGCGATCGGTGCGAAGACCGAGTATCCCGAGCTTTGTATGGAGATCATCAACTACCTCTGCACACCCGAGGGAAGAATCACGATGGAGTACGGTCCTCAGGGCGTATGCTGGGATTATGATGAGAACGGCGACACCTACTTTACCGATCTCGGAAAGAGCTGCCATGCGGATATCGAGACTTCCATGGAGAGCGCCGGCTATAAGGGAACCTTCCATGACGGACAGCTTCAGATCAACAACACGACCTGGACGCTTGACGCGGTTAATCCGGATTCCAACGGCGAGAGATACAACTGTGATTACTGGAAGAGCAATCTGACGGATGCACAGTATGCGGTAGAGCAGGACTGGAGAGATTACACCGGCTGTGATACGACAGAGGAATACATGGAAAAGGGCAAGTATCAGGTTTCTCCTGCTTCCTCTTATACGGCGGCGAGCAAGGGCGATGAATTCCAGACAAAGTGGGATCAGACCAAGGAATGTATCGTAACGTATTCCTGGAATGCAATGTATGCGGAGGATGATGCTGCGTTTGATCAGATCATCAATGACATGATCAAGGAAGCAAACGAGTATTATTATCAGGAATGTGTAGAGTGGTCTAAGAACGAAGCGGCTGTCAGAAAGGCATGCGAGGACGCGTTAAAGTAAGGATTTAAAGTAAGGATCGGAGGGGCTGTCCGGGGACGGGCAGCCCTTTCTGGAAAAGTAAACCGGATCGGAAGAGAGGTATCTATGAAATTTTTTAGTGTGGACAGTGCGTTTTACAAATTTATCACCAGACTCTGGGATATCCTGCAGTTAAATTTCTGCTGGCTGCTCTGCTGTCTGCCTGTCGTGACGGCGGGGGCATCGACCGTGGCGGCGTGCGCCGTGGCGCTGAAGATGGCGGAGGACACGGAAGGGTATATCGTCCGCTCCTTCTTTCAGGAGTTTAAGAAGAACCTGAAGGGCGGCATCCCGCTCGGACTGCTGACACTGCTTGCGGTTTATGCGGTGTATCTGGATTTTCAGTTCTGGAATGCGACGGAATCCGTATTGTTTCTGATCGCGGGCATGGTTGCGGCGTTTATCTTTGTAATCGGACTGATCTATGCGTATCCGCTGATGGCAAGGTATGAGAATACCTTTTGGAAGACATTGAAAAATTCGTATGATATCTCAACCCGTTTTTTCCTGCGGACGCTGATCATGGTGTTTGTCACGGCGGTGGAAATCGTTCTGTTTCTCTGGAATGAGACGATGCTCTTTATCGGGGTGTTTGTCGCGCCGGCGCTCGTCATCTATACGGTCTGCGCGTTTGCAATCCGGATTTTCCGGGAGATCGAGAAGGAGCCGGGATCCCTGAGGACGGAAGGCGGGGAGGAAGAGCCGGAAGCCGGAGAGGAATAGAAGCCGGGAAGAAAATGACGGATCGGAAGACCGGAATCAGAAGCCGGGGAGAAAGAGCCGGAAGCTGGGGAGGAATAGAAGCTGGGAAGAAAATGACGGAACGGAAGACCGGAATGGAAGACCGGACCGGAAGACCGGAATCAGAAAGCGGGGAGAAAGAGCCGAAAGCCGGGGAGGAATAAAAGGCAGGAAGAAAATGACGGACCGGAATGGAAGCCCGGAATCAGAAGCCGGGAAGGAATAAAAAACCGGCAAGAAGCGGAATAGAAGT
>CAZVWN010000003.1:0-9628 GCA_964631065.1 uncultured Acetatifactor sp. | reverse complement strand
GAAAACCGGCAGAAACAGGAAATGAGAAGGAAAGGGAAAGAAATGAGCATGAGAAAGCCATATTTAGGGAAGAGAAGGGCAGCGGCGCTGGCGGCGGCGCTGGTTCTGGGGCTTGCCGGCTGCGGCGGGGCGGCTGCGGACGGACAGGGCGCTGAGAGCAGTGCGGAGACCGGCGCGGGCAGCAGTGCGGAAGCTGTCGCAGACAGCAAAGCGGAGAACGCTGCATTAAAGGGCGGCGACGACGGAAGCATCCGTTTAGAGCTGACGGCGCTTGAGGTGACGACGTTAATGGGAAACGGCATCAATCTCGGCAATACGATGGAGGCATACGGCAGGGCGAGCTACGGAACGGATGCAGACCCGACGCAGTATGAGACCTGCTGGGGGCAGCCCGTGACGACGCAGGAGATGCTCGACGGCATGAAGGCGGCGGGCTTTGACACGCTTCGGCTTCCCGTCGCGTGGACGAATATGATGGCATTTGAGACCGGAGATTATACGATCAACAGCGCGTATCTCGACCGTGTGGAAGAGATCGTCGGATATGCGCGCAGCGCCGGCATGTATGTGATTATCAATGACCACTGGGACGGCGGCTGGTGGGGGATGTTCGGATCGGCAAGCGCGGAAACCCGCGAAAAGGCGATGGAGCTTTATAAGTCCATGTGGACGCAGATCGCGGAGCGCTTTCAGGGGTATTCCGATTATGTCATCTTTGAGTCGGGAAATGAGGAGCTGGGCTTCCGCTTAAACGATACGGATATCGCAGCGGATTCCGGAACGCTCTCCGACGCGGAATGCTATACGGTGACAAATGAGATCAATCAGGCGTTCGTCGATACGGTACGCGCAACGGGCGGAAACAATGCGGAGAGATTCCTGCTGATCGCGGGCTTCGGAACGGATATTAAAAATACCTGCGACAGCAGATACAAAATGCCGACGGACACGGCGGCGGAGAAGCTTCTGGTATCCGTGCATTATTACGATCCCAGCGGCTATTGTATCAATTCGAGCCTTGCAACCTGGGGAACAAAGCAGGAGTATCAGACGATGAACGATACGCTCGCGCTGATGACGAAATTTACGGATGCCGGCTACGGCGTTGTCATCGGCGAGTACGGCGTGCTCCTTGAGGCGGCGGGCTTAAAGGAGAACGCGGCGGATTACACGCAGAATCTGTTGAACAATTGTGATGTTTACGGGTATTGTCCGGTGCTCTGGGACTGCAATAATCTCTATAACCGGAATGACAATACGATCATCGACATGGGTATGGCGAGACTGTATACAAAGCACAGTCTTGAGATTCAGGCGGCGCAGTCTGCGGAAGAGATCGCGGCACAGGCAAAGAAGGAAATGGATCAGGCGTATGCGGATGCATCGGAGGGCGCGGGCGTTTCGGATGATACCGCGATGGCATGGCTGATGTTCAACAGCAGCGACTGGAACGTCCAGTACAGTGTCGGCGATACCTATAATCCTGCGTCCATGACGGCGGGAATCGCTGCAACGGATGTCGAGGTGACGGGAGAGGGAACGTATACGGTTGCGCTTGACTTTGCGGGAGTTGACGGCGGATATGCGAACAGTACCGTCTTTTGTGCGCTTGCGATCAGCAATGCGGAGGTTCTGTATCCGGGATGTTATATCGAGATCAAAGAGGTGCTTGTCAACGGGGAACCGTATGAGCTGAAAGGGCAGCCTTATACCTGTAGTGACGACGCAAAGTGTACGCGGGTCAATCTCTATAATGCATGGGTGACTAAGGTGCCGGATGAGGCGCGTGTCCGCGAGGATAACGGGCAGGAGCTGACGCCGTGCGTGCTGGATGCGGAGACGCTCGGCAATGTGGAGACGCTTTCCGTGACCTTTGACTTTGTAAGCGAAAAATGAGGGGTAAACCTCTCTCGGGCAGGAAACGCCGGAGGCTTAAGACGGACGGCTGCGGGGCGGCAGGACAGGAGAGAATATGAAAAAACGGAAAACAGGCTTTGCTTTGCTGCTGCTGACGGCTGCCGCCTTCTGCCTTGGCGGCTGCGGCGGGAAGGAAGCGGATGAGACCGAAAGAGAGCCCGTTACCTTCAGCTTTTACAATGCGGACGGAACGGAGGATCCCTGGACGGATCCCGTGGCGAAGAAGATCACGGAGGCGACAGGCGTAACGCTTAAAACGGAATATCCGTCGAACAGCACGGATAATGTGATTCAGCTTATAGCGGCGACGAAGGAATATCCCGACCTGATCTTTGCGAAGGGAGACAGCAATTTTCTGATCAGTCAGGGCGTGCTGATCGACATGTCGGAGCTGATCGACGAATACGGACCGCATATCAGGGAGCTGTACGGCGAGGAATACGACAGTCTCCGTTACAGTGCGGAGGATCCGTCCATCTATCAGCTTTGCAGCAACAAGGTGCAGAACGAGGTGCTCTCGACCGCAGGAACCGCGCAGCTTCAGTGGGCGGTGCTTGCGGAGAATGATTACGCGATCCCCTATACGCTGGAGGAATATACGGAGATGATCCGGACGTATCTCGCGGAGCATCCGTATATCAACGGACAGAAGACGATCGGACTTTCGATCTCCTGTACGGACTGGCACTGGTATACGACGCTGTCCGATCCGTCCGGCTATATCGCAAACGGTTCCACGGACGACGGACAGTGGATCGTGTCGGAGGATAACAGCGTCTGCTATAAGCATGCGGCAGAGGGACAGAAGGAATATTTTTACTGGCTGAACGGTCTGTACCGGGAAGGCATTCTGGATCCGGATTTCGCGACGCAGACGCATGAGGATTATATCAATAAGATCGCCTCCGGGCGGGTGCTGGGACTGCTGGATGCGGACTGGGATATCGCCACGCCGGAAAGCTCCCTGATGTCGCGCGGCATGTATGAGAGAACCTATGCGGGACTTCCCGTGACCATTGACGAATCCGTTACCTGTGCCGCGCTGCGGGAGCAGAATCTCGGGGTCGGCTGGGGAATCGGGATCAGTATGGGGTGCAGCGATCCCGTGCGCGCCGTGCAGTTTCTCGACTGGATGTGTACGGAGGAGGCGCAGATCCTCTTAAACTGGGGAATCGAGGGTGTCAACTACTTTTATGATAAGAACGGTGTCCGGTACCGGACGAAGGAAGAGATCAAGGAAGCGGCGACCAACCCGAATTATGCGGAGGAAACAGGCGTCGGCAGACACAGCTATCCCTTTCCGAGTTACGGGAACATGGCGCTTGATTCCACGGGAAACCATTATCTGACAACCGGCAGAGAGCAGATCATTGCGGGATACAACGAGGCGCAGCGTGCGGCGCTGGAGGCATGGGACGTAGAGATGCTGATCGATATCTTTCCCGGGAAGGAAGAATTTGAAAAGCGGTACTATTCCCCGATCTGGGCGAAGGTGCTGCCGTCTGAGATCAGTGAGCTTTGCGGGGCGCTGGATGCCGTGGCATGGCAGGGGCTGATCGACTGTATCGTCTGTCCGGAGGAGGCGTTTGATGCGTACTGGAAGAAGCTGCAGAGGGAGCTTGTGGCGGCAGGACTTTACGAGGCAAACGATGCGATGACAAAGCTGATCCGCGAGGAAGCGGCGTTTCGGATGCAGCAGGAAAAGTCGCAGGAAGAATAAATAAGGGAACGGAAACAAAGAAAGCGCAGCCGGTATCACAAACGGTTGCGCTTTCTGTATTCTGCGGGACTCATGCCCGTGTACTTTTTGAATTTCGTGTGGAAATAATCCGCGTTGCGGTAGCCGACCTTTTCCGCGATCGTGTAGATCTTTGCGTCCTCGCTTAAGAGAAGCTCCTTGGAATGCTCGATACGGATATGATCCAGATAAGAGTTAAAGTTTTCTCCCGCCGTTTTACTGAAAAGCTTCCCGAGATATGAGCTGTTGTATCCGAACAGCGGCGCGATGTTTTCCAGCGTGAGATTTTCGGCATAGTTGTGGTTGATATAGTGAAGAATGTCATCCATGACGCTTTCGCGCGAGGAATTACCGATGGCTGACATCATGCCCTCAAACTGCTCCGTAAAATACAGCAGGATCTCATAGAGATAATACCTTGAGGTGATGAAACGGATCACCTCTGCGTTTCCGGAAAAGGGAATATTCGCGCTGCTGTAGAGGCGGCTCATCTTTTCGCGGATGCTTAAGTAGAGATCGGCGAGGAAAAGCCGTATGTCGCTGATGGAATCGGTCGCGTTGTAAAGCTGCTGCTGTAGGCTGCTTAAGGTTTCCGCGAGCATATTGCGGTTAAAGGTCCGGATATAATCAAGCAGCGAGGAGGAATATTCCGCGAGCAGTCCGGAAACAGGGAAGGAAACGCTTTCTTTTAAGGATGGCAGCGACTGCCAGCCGATCGTATGCTGCGCCTGATCACAGAAAAAGCGTCTGCCGATCAGCTCCTGTGCTTCTCTGTAGGAGCGGGAGATCTCTTCGACGGAGTCCACGCACCGCCCGTAGGTGATAAAGAAATGGTCGAGCGGCGAGCCCTTCTGGGGGGGTGTTTTCTCCTCTGTATAATGCTGCAGCAGGGAAGCAAAGCGGCTGACGGCATACGCCCCCTTAAAGAGAAAGACTTCCCTGTATTCGAGCGTCACGCAATCAAAGGAATTGTTGTCCTGATTGGCGAGGCGTAAAAGCTCCGAGAAGGAATACGGACTGTCCGGCAGCTCCTGATTATATTTTTCACAGATGGCGACCTGATAGACGTCGGCATCCATGTGCAGCTTAGCGAGATCCGGTCCGGAAAAGCGGTTTTCCTCCGAAATCCTGCCGAGAAGAATCTCCTCTACGATCGCGTCGCGCGCCTTTGCGCGGTAAAGCTCTGCGGTATCCGCGACTGCGCGCTCGCTGTCAAGCCGGGTGCGGATGCCGGTCAGAATGTGGGAAAGCTCGTCCTCATCCACCGGCTTTGTCAGATAATACTGCACGCCGCAGCGGATCGCTTCCTGCGCATATTTAAAGTCGGAGTAACCGCTTAAGATGATGACTTTTCCGTTGTAACCCGCTTCTCTGGAACGCCGTATGACATCAAGACCCGATGCGCCGGGCATACGGATATCCATCAGTGCGACATCCGGCTTCCTGTGCAGCAGCTTTTCAAGCGCCTGTTCACCGTTTGCCGCCTCGTCCGTGATCTGAAACCCCAGAGATTCCCAATCCAGAAGACATTTCAATCCTTCGCGGATGATGGCTTCGTCGTCTGCAATCAATACCTGATACATTCCTACCCCCTAAAAACGTAACATTTCATGGCGGAGCGGTTACGGATAAATCTGTGAGATGGTATCCGACCGTCTGCAGTCCGGCGGAAGCTCTCCCGTAAGCGCGGGGGACTGCGCCGTGTGGACATACATGGAGGCAAGTCCGTTGTCGTGTGCGCCCCAGGCATCCGCTTTCCAATCGTTTCCGATCATCACGCTGTCGGCTCTGACAAGTCCGTGACGCTCCAGAAGCGCTCCGTAAAAATGTGCGGAGGGTTTTAGAAAGCCGATGTCGGAGGAGATGAAAACGTCGTCAAACAGCTCATAGATTCCCAACGCGCGAAGACCCGGTTCCGTAAAGAGACGCTGGGCGTTTGAAAGCAGAAAGACCTTTTTCCCGTCCTGCTTCAGGCGTAACAGCAGCTCCTTCGCCCCGTCGTAGAGTCGGACATAATCGAGAGAGACTGTCCGGTACATCAGCGCCCAGGCAGAAATCATCCGGTCGTCCGGGGTAACGTTCTTGGCGAGATAGAGACGGCGCACGACGGCGGCAAAATCCGGCTCGATCTCGGATAAGGAAAGCTCCGGGAAGCGGGTGCGCTGTTTTGCATACTGTTCTTCGCGTACCGCCTCTATCGCGGCATGACAGGCTTTTTTCAGTTCTGCCGCCGCATAGGGAGCGCCCTGCAGCGTCATGTACTGCGCCATGTATTTCCAGAGGGACGGCTTGCGCTCGTTTGTACGGATATCGACAAGCGTTCCGTAGAGATCAAAAATGTAGTTGGTGTACATAAGTCCTCCTTAAAATCTTTTCGCGGCGGGACCGGTTGAGCCCCGGATGATCAGCGGTGCGCGGAGCATGACGGAGCTGATGGGAAGATCCGCCAGAAGACAGGACATGGCATAGTAGCCTGTCTTTCCGAGGGCGAGCCGGTCCTGACGGATCGTGGTCAGCGGCGGATCGGAAAACGGGGAGATCGGGAGATCGTCGAAACCGATGATGCTCATGTCCTCCGGAATCCGGATGCCCTTGTTGGCGCATTCCGTGAGCGCGGAAACGGCGCGGATGTCGTGAGAGCAGAGAATGGCGGTCACGCCGAGCTCATACATCCGCATGACATGATCCCTCGCGGAATCGGCGATATAATATCCCTGACCGGTATAAGCCTCATTGATCTCCAGATTGTACTTGGAGAGGGCATTCAGATAAGCGTTATACCGCGCTTTTATAATGTAGGATTCCAGCGGCCCGGAGAGCAGACCGATCCGCTGATGTCCGAGACTGACAAGATATTTTACGGCTTCCTCAAACCCCTCCTGACTGTCGCAGCCGACGGAGGCAATCTTCGGATTCCCGCTGATACAGTTATCGTAGAGGACGGTCGGGATTTTGCAGGACTGAAAATCCGACATCCAGGGATCGATCAGGGAAAAGCCGAGGACAAAGGAGCCGATATAATTGTTCTGCAGCATATAAACGCTGTACGGCATTTCCCGCTGAAAATCCTTGTCCACCGGAATGACATCCACGGTCCGCCCCTCTGCCTCCGCCATCTGCCGAAAGCCGAGGATGATATCGTGTCCGAACTGATTCGGCGTGCTGTAATCCATATTTTCAATGAAGACACAGAGCTTCTGCTCCCTGTTCATCATGCGCTTGCTATTATATCCCAATTCAACCGCCGTTTCCAGAATTTTTTTCCGCATCTCATCGCTGATGTCGGTCGCGTTGTTGAGTCCCTTGGAAACAGTGCTTTTTGAGACGCCCAGTCTGGCGGCGATATCGTTTATGGTTGCCATAAAATTCACGAAACTCCTTCTCCTGTTTTTTGTTATTATATCAGCTGATAACCCGAAAAACAAGAAAAATGAGCGGGGAAGGAACGAAAACGGGAATTGAACGGTTTCGAAACTCAAAACTTGCGCTTTTCAGGGAAAACGGAAGGTGTTAGAATGGAAAGCAAAGAAAACGTTTTTTTGGAATCGGGAGGAAGGAAAATGGGGATGAAGTTTATCTATGGAAGACAGGACTTTAAAACGCTTGAGCGGGGAGAGGAAAACTGTTACCTGATGACGAACGGTCTGGGCGGCTTTTCTTCAATGACCGTGGCCGGCTCCTGCGGCAGAAACGATCACGCGCTGCTGATGAGCTGTCAGGCATCGGAGGCGCCGAACCACCGCTATAACATGGTTCACAGGCTGCAGGAACGTCTGGAGTTTCCGGATCATGCGGTCTGGCTGTCCGCACAGCGCTTCACGGACGAAAAAGAGCAGGAGGACGGCTACCGGTATCTTTCGTCCTTTGTCTATGAGGATTATCCGGTCTGGCGTTATGAGACGGAGGGCGTGGAAATTACGAAGCGGATCGTCATGGTACAGGGAGAGAATACGGTCGGCGTCAGCTGGCATCTGGAAAACAGAAGCGGCAGAAGGGTCGTGCTCCGGGTAACGCCGCAGCTGGAATTTGTGCCGAAGGGAGAGCTTTTACGGGAAGGGCAGGAATTTACGCTGACGCTCGCGGACGAAAAAGGGATGCGGCAGGAAGGAGAAGCGCCGGCCAAGCGGTGCGCGGGGAGCATCTGTGCAAACGGTCAGACGCTTTCCTTTGAGACAAACGGAAACGTAGAGGAGCTGCCGCTTACCTTCCGGAACGATCTTTATTATGCGTATGATGCCTGTGACGACAGAAGGGAGACGGGCTGCACGGCGCAGAATCACAGCATAAGCTTTGAAGTGCCGGCGGGAGAGGAGCTGACGGGGGAGATTCTCTATGCGGCAGAGCCGTTTGCGGGAAAATGCAGTCTCGCGTCGGGAGAGGAAGCTGCCGCGCCGGAAAATGTCGGGGAAAATACCGTCCGCCCGAAGAACGGCGAAAACAGGGAAGGCTGTGTGACGGATCGGATGGCAGAAGAGTTAAAGCAATACCGGGATGCCCTGCGGCGGCAGTCCGGACTTTCGGACGAGACGGCACAGACGCTTGCCGTGGCGGCGAACCAGTTTATCTCCTACCGCGCCTCGACGGACGGGCAGACGATCCTTGCGGGATTTCCGTTCTTTGAAGACTGGGGGCGGGATACGATGATCTCCCTGCCGGGCTGCTGCATTTCCACGGGGCGGTATGCGACGGCGGAGAGTATATTGAGAACGTTTATGATGTATTGTAAAAACGGTCTGATGCCGAATCTGTTCCCGGAGGGGAAGAATCAGCCGATGTACAATACGGTGGATGCGGCGCTATTGTTTATCATCACGGTCTATGAATACTACCGGCGGACGGAGGATAAGGCGTTTGTGATCAGCGCGTGGGAGACCATGCGGCAGATCGTGGAGGCTTATGCGACGGGAACGGACTTCCATATCGGCATGGAGGAGGACGGGCTGATCCATGCGGGCGGCGGTTACGATCAGGTGACCTGGATGGATGTGCGTATCGGCGACATCCTGCCGACGCCCCGTCACGGAAAGCCTGTTGAGATCAATGCCTACTGGTATAATGTATTGTGCATCATGGATTTCTTCGCCCGGAAATACAGGGGTGAGCTTCCCGCCTCGGACAGGGATTACGCGGCGATGGCGGAGCACACGAAGGAAAGCTTCCGGGAAAAGTTCTGGGATGCGGAGAAGGGCTGCCTGAAGGACGTGCTGTCGGACGAGACGCAGACGGCGGAAGAAGCGCGTAAGAAGCTGCCGGACGGACAGATCCGCTGTAATCAGATCTGGGCGGTTTCCCTGCCGTTTTCCCTGCTGGAGAGCGAGCAGGAGCGAAGCGTCGTGGAGACGGTCTTCCGTAAGCTTTACACGCCGCTCGGACTGCGGACGCTCGACCCTGCGGATGAACAGTTCCGGCCGGTATACGGCGGGAAGCTGATGGATCGCGATCTTGCCTACCATCAGGGAACGACGTGGGTATTTCCGCTGGGAGGATATTATCTTGCCTATCTCAAGGTAAACGGATATTCCGAGGCGGCAAAGCGGCATGTCAGGGCACAGCTGGAGAGCATTACGGCAGCGCTTGGCGAGGGCTGCATCGGGCAGCTCCCGGAGATTTACGACGGCGGACGGCCCGTCTCCTCTAAGGGCTGCTTTGCACAGGCGTGGAGCGTCGGAGAGCTTTTGCGGGTATATGAGGCGCTGGAGAGGCGCTGAGGGGGATGCTGTCGGGAGTAAAGTTTTTTACCCTGGCAGCATTTTTATAGGAAATTAAAATGGTGCGTATACTTGTCGTATGACAAGTGAAAAAGGAAAACAATGCTTGACGTATGACAAGCCACAGAATAAAATAAAGGAGGAGGTGGAAGACTTTGGATATGCAGTTGATAAGAGAAAAGCAGGATCTTACTTATCTGTCCTGGTCGCTATATCGTAATTCATCAGGAACGGCAGGTTCCTTTTTGAAATCATATTCAGAATT
>CAZVWN010000002.1:25070-38288 GCA_964631065.1 uncultured Acetatifactor sp. | reverse complement strand
TTCTTTTTTTATGCCCAAATTTCAGATCCTTCAGCTGTATGCGGATAAGAAATCGGCAACTGCGGACAGCGACCGGGTAAAACAGGCGGCATTCAACCTCGGGTCGGGTGCCGTCTGTTTTTTCGCCTTTCACAAAAGTGAAAAGAAAATAAAGTCCTTGCGTCCGGAAAAGTTTTGGTGTATAGTGATTCACGATTAGTTTCCCGACAGAAAAGACACATTATATATAGAAGAAACAGAAAAAATCCGTCGGAGACGGAGAAGAAAGGGTAGAATGGCAGCATGGCAAAGTATCTGGTGATTGTGGAGTCTCCCGCGAAAGTAAAGACAATTAAGAAGTTTCTCGGATCGAATTACGAGGTGGCGGCGAGCAACGGACATGTCAGGGATTTACCGAAGAGTACGCTGGGCATAGATGTCGAGCATGATTTTGAGCCGAAATATATTACGATCAGAGGAAAAGGGGATATCCTCGCAAATCTCCGCAAGGAAGTAAAAAAGGCGGAGAAGATTTATCTCGCAACCGACCCTGACCGTGAGGGGGAGGCAATTTCCTGGCATCTGTATTATGCGCTGAAGCTGGCGGATAAGAAGGTTTACCGGATTACCTTTAATGAGATCACGAAGACGGCGGTAAAGGAATCCCTGAAAAATGCCAGAGAGATCAACATGAATCTTGTGGATGCCCAGCAGGCGCGCCGCGCACTGGACAGAATGGTGGGATACAGGATCTCGCCGCTTCTCTGGGCGAAGATCAAGCGGGGCTTAAGCGCAGGAAGGGTGCAGTCTGTTGCACTTCGCATTATCTGCGACCGCGAGGAGGAAATCAACGCATTTGTGCCGGAGGAGTATTGGAGTCTTGACGTTGCGCTGAAGGTGGCGGGAGAGAAGAAGCCGATCCGGGCAAAGTACTATGGAACAGAAAAAGAAAAGCAGACGATTACCTGCAGGGAACAGGCAGAGGCGATTCAGGCGTCGCTGAAGGATGCGGTTTATCAGGTCGCGGAGGTAAAAAAGGGGGAGCGTCTCAAAAAGCCCCCGCTGCCGTTTACGACTTCGACCCTACAGCAGGAGGCGAGCAAGACACTGAATTTTTCGACGCAGAAAACGATGCGTCTGGCGCAGCAGCTCTATGAGGGCGTTGATATCAAGGGAGAGGGAACGATCGGACTGATCACCTATCTTAGAACGGACTCAACCCGTGTCTCGGAAGAGGCGGAGCATGCGGCGGCGGCATTTATCGGCGCGCATTACGGACAGGAATATCTGAATGCGGAGAACGCCGTCAAAAAGAACAGTCAGAAGATACAGGACGCGCATGAGGCGATCAGACCGACGGATCCGGAAAGAATCCCGTTAAAGATCAAGGATGAGCTGCCCAGAGACCTCTTCCGTCTTTATCAGCTGATCTGGAAGCGCTTTATTGCAAGCAGGATGAGTCCTGCGGAATATGAGACGCTGTCCGTCAGAATCCGGGCGGCAGAGCAGATATTCACGTTCTCGGCGTCTGCGAGAAGGTTTGACGGCTTTATGAGCGTGTATGTTTCGGAGGACGATAAAGAGGACGAAAATGTCTTAAGCGGTGAGCTTAGTACGGAGAGCGGACTTACGTTTGAGGCATTTGATGCAAAGCAGCATTTCACGCAGCCGCCGGCACATTATACGGAGGCATCCCTGGTAAAGGCGCTGGAGGAGCTCGGCATCGGACGTCCCAGCACCTATGCGCCGACGATTACGACGATCCTTGCGAGAAGATATATCACAAAGGAAAGTAAAAATCTTTATGTCACGGAGCTGGGTGAGGTCGTCAATAATATGATGAAGGAGGCGTTCCCTACCATTGTCGATGTGAATTTTACGGCGAACATGGAGGCGCTTCTGGACGGCGTCGAGGAGGGGACGGTGAAATGGAAGACCATCATCGCCAACTTCTATCCCGATCTGGACGAAGCGGTAAAACGGGCGGAGACGGAGCTGGAACAGGTAAAGATTGAGGACGAGGTCAGCGAGGAGGTCTGCGAGCTGTGCGGCAGGAATATGGTGATCAAGTATGGACCGCACGGAAGATTTCTCGCGTGTCCCGGCTTCCCGGACTGTCGCAACACCAAGCCTTATTTTGAGAAGATCGGCGTGGCGTGCCCGAAGTGCGGAAAGGACATTGTTCTGAAAAAGACCAAAAAAGGCAGAAAATATTACGGCTGTATTGACAATCCGGAGTGCGACTTTATGGCGTGGCAGCGTCCGACAAAGCAGAAGTGTCCGAAGTGCGGCTCGGTTCTTTTAGAGAAGGGGAACAGGCTTGTCTGTGCAAATGAGGCGTGCGGTTATCATGTTGCGGCGGAATTGTCAAATAAATCCTGAAAAAAACAAATAAATCAACAAATAATACATTGAAAACAGTTTATTTGTGTGCTAAACTGAATATAGTGAAACTTCCGCTGAACTATCGGAAAACAGCCGTAAAGGCTTTGCGTCGTTGAGAACGGAGGAAAGAAGATATGAGTAGCGTACAACTGTTGGACAAGACCCGTAAGATAGGAAAGCTGCTGCACAACAATAATTCCAGCAAGGTAGTGTTTAATGATATCTGCAGGGTGATGCGCGAGATCCTGAATTCAAATGTTCTGGTAATCAGCCGTAAGGGAAAGGTTCTCGGAATCGGAAAGTCCGAGGGCGTTGAAACGATTACGGAGCTGATTAACGACACGATCGGCGGTTTTATTGATAATATGCTGAATGAGCGGCTTTTGGGAGTGCTTTCCACGAAGGAAAACGTGAACCTTGAGACGCTGGGGTTTGAGCAGACGGACACGGATAAGTTTCAGGCGGTCATCACGCCGATTGAGATTGCCGGCGAGAGACTTGGAACGCTGTTTATCTATAAATGCCATGCGCAGTATGATATCGACGACATCATTCTCTGCGAGTACGGCTCTACGGTGGTCGGACTGGAGATGCTGCGCGCCGTAAACGAGGAGAGCGCGGAGGAGAGCCGCAAGCTCGCAGTCGTCAGGTCGGCGATCAGTACGTTATCCTTTTCGGAGATGGAGGCGATCACGCATATCTTTGACGAGCTGAACGGAATGGAGGGGATCCTTGTCGCGAGCAAGATTGCGGACAGGGTCGGGATTACGCGTTCGGTGATCGTCAACGCCCTGCGGAAGTTTGAGAGCGCGGGCGTGATAGAGTCGCGTTCCTCGGGGATGAAGGGAACGTATATCAAGGTACTCAATGACGTCGTGTTTGACGAGATTGCGGAGCTGAAGAGACAGAATCAGCAGAAATAAAGAAAATCACATGCTTTGAAAGAGAGCCGGTCAGAAGGCTCTCTTTTTTGCCGCTGCGGACTTTCGCCCTGTCGGAGCGAACGCGTATTTTTGAAAATCCGGTTTGGTTCAAAAGTACCATATTGCGTATTTTTGAACCAAAAAACACAAAATCTATTGTTTTTTTGGCAAAAAACACTATAATAAAATAGAGTGGGTGGATTGTGACCCGTTGAGTTACAGGGTGGAGGAACAGGGTATGTTACAGTCAAACGTATTTGATTATGTCAGGATTCTGGATAAGGCGGCAGACGGCAGCTGGCTGCGCAACGAAGCAATCTCCAATAACATTGCGAATGCGGATACGCCCGGATATAAAAGGCAGGATGTGGCGTTTGAATCCGTTCTGAAGAAAGCGCTGGGCAATAACCGGTATGTGACGACGGACGAGAAGGTTTCCAGAGCACTGAAAAAGAATCTGTCGGTCAGGACATATACGGATTATGACAATTATTCCTACCGTCTGGATAAGAATAATGTTGACATTGAAAATGAAAATGTCATGCTTGCAGAGAACCAGATCAAGTATCAGGGGCTGATCAGCTGCATTCAGGACGAGTTTCAGAATCTTCAGATCGCGATGAAGTAGATCCGCACAGGATAAAATGAAAAGGAAATCAAAGGGGAGAAGAAGTCTATGAGTATGTTTTCCGCGTTTAACATCAACGCCTCCGGCATGACGGCGCAGCGCTACCGTATGGATGTCATTTCGGAGAATGTTGCGAATGCAAACACAACGCGTACCTCGGACGGTACGCCCTACAGAAGAAAGGTTGTCGTCTTTGAGGAAAAGGGCGGGCAGACCGCGTTCAGCCGCGTGCTCGGCGAGGCGGCGTACAGCCACGGCTATTCCGGACAGGGCGTCAAGGTCAGCGGTCTGTATCAGGATTACGAGACGGAGATGAAGAAGGTTTACGACCCTTCGCACCCGGATGCGGACGACGACGGCTATGTAACCTATCCGAACGTGAACATTGTTACGGAAATGACGAATATGATCGATGCCAGCCGCGCCTATGAGGCAAATTCAACCGCATTTGCCGCGAGCAAGAACATCGCCCTGCAGGGACTTGAGCTGAACAGCTGAGCATGACGGTCCGTGCAGATATTTTACATAGAAGGGGAACAGTGTCCGCAGGGGCGGACACGGAGGTATAAATATGGATATTACGAAGATCGGTACGCTTACGGGCATTAACGGGATCTCGGGGACGGATGCCCTGACGGGAATCCTTGGAACGGATACGCAGAAGACGGACGGAACTTTATTTGACACGGTTCTGCATACGGCGATCGACAATCTGAAGACGACGAACAGCTATCTCTCTGACGCAGAGGATGAAAAGCTGAAATTTGCGCTGGGAGAGACGGACAATACGCATGATCTGACCATTGCGATGCAGAAGGCATCCACCGCGTTACAGTATACGGTGGCGATCAGGGATAAGCTTCTGGACGCCTATAAGGAAATCATGCAGATGCAGATCTGATCCGCATTGCGGAAATGCCCTGCGGCAGAAAAAGCGGACAGCGGCAAATAACGTTTAGGGAGAAATACCATGCCTGAAAAGCTAAAAGAGATCCTTGAGAAGATAAAGGAATGGTGGAATAAGTTCACCACGAAGCAGAAGACGGTTATCATAGCCATTGCGGCGACGGTGGTTTTTGCTTTTGTCATTATTATCTGCGTGATTTCCAGACCGCAGTATACAAAGCTGGATACTTATGCGACCTCGGCGGAGTCGGCAGAGGTGGTTGAAATTCTGGATAATGCCGGCGTAACGCACAGGGAGTCGGATAACGCCCTGACGATAGAGGTTCTTTCGGAACAGCTCTATCAGGCGAATCTTGCGTTAGGCTCGGCGGGATATACGACGCAGAGGCTGCGGTATTCGGATATGGTCGACAGCAGCATGTCCACGACCTCGACGGATAAGCAGAGACAGTGGCAGCTCTATCTTCAGGCGGAGCTGGAGCAGACCTTAAAGGCGCAGAATTCCGTAAAGAATGCGACGGTCATTCTGGATATTCCGCCGCAGAACGGCACGCTGGCGGCGCAGCAGGAGGAATCCTCCGCGTTCATCACACTGGAGCTGGAGGGGAATCTGACCTCCTCACAGGCGGCAGGACTTGCAAGATGTGCGGCGACCTCCCTTGGAAACGCGACGACGGCGAACATTACGATCATGGATACGGAGGCGAATCTGCTCTTCGCGGGCGGGGACGATTATACCTCGGCGGGGATCGCAAGCTCCATGCAGGAGCTGCAGAACCAGGCGGAAGCCATGCTCGCGAACCAGACGAAGCGGGTGCTCTACGGAACGAAGCAGTATTCCATGATTGAGGTTACAAGCCATCTGGATATTGATTTTTCCGAGTATCAGGAGACGGTGAAGGAATATTATGCCAACGACGGTTACACGCAGGGACTGTATTCCCATCAGGAGCTGTTTGAATCGAGCAGCACGAACGACGGCGGCGGTATTCCGGGAACGGATTCCAATGACGGGGAAAATCTGACGACCTATGTGAATCCGGATTACAGCTCCAGCGAGAACACGCAGACGGAGAGCACGACGGATTATCTGCCGAATGAATCCGCAAAGAATAAGATCACGCCGGCCGGCGGTATCAATTATGCAAATTCCTCCATGGCGATCGCTATGATCACAATGCGGGAATATCATGAGGAGACGGTGAAGCGGCAGGGACTTCTCGACGGCATTACATGGGAGGAGTTCAAGGAAGCCAACCGGGACGACGTCAAGAAGGAGGTTGACCCCGAGTTTTACAGCATGGCGGCAAATGCGACGGGAATCGATGAGGAGAACATCACGATCGTCGCGTATGAAACGCCGGTGTTTTACGATAAGGAAGCCACGCTTACCGGAACGGATATCTTTAATATCGTCATGATCGTTGTCATTCTGGCGCTCCTTGCATTTGTTGTGATCAGAAGCATGCGCGCGAAGAAGGAAGTGACGGAGGAAGAGGATCTTTCCGTGGAATCCATGCTGCAGTCTACGCCGGAGGATGCGCTTGAGGATATTGATCCCGAGACGAAGTCCGAGACGAGGAAGCTGATAGAGAAGTTTGTGGACGAGAATCCGGAGGCAGCGGCAAATCTGCTGAGAAACTGGCTGAACGAGGATTGGGAATAGCGGAGGAAGGATACTGATGGCGAAAACAGGAAAAGAGGATGGACTTAAGGGAATACAGAAAGCGGCGATCCTGCTGATCACGCTCGGTCCGGAACGCTCCGCAGGACTGTTCAAGCACCTGAAGGAGGAGGAAATCGAAGAGCTGACGCTGGAGATCGCGAATACAAGAAGCGTCACGCCGCAGGTGAAGGAAGAGGTCATCAACGAATTTTATGAGGTCTGTCTCGCGCAGCAGTACATTGCGGAGGGCGGCATCAATTATGCGAAGGATCTTCTGGAAAAGGCGCTGGGCAGCGAAAAGGCGATGGATATTATCGGAAAGCTGACCGCGTCCCTGCAGGTAAAGCCGTTCGAGTTTGTACGGAAGACGGATGCCTCCCAGCTCATCAACTTTATTCAGGACGAGCATCCTCAGACCATTGCATTGATTCTGTCTTATCTTGCACCGAGTCAGGCGGCGCTGATCATATCCGCGCTTTCGCCGGACAGACAGGCGGATGTTGCAAGACGTATCGCGGTGATGGACCGTACCAGCCCCGAGGTCATCAAGGAGGTGGAGAAGGTGCTGGAGTCCAAGCTGGCAAGCCTTGTAAATCAGGATTACACGATCATCGGCGGTGTCGATGCCGTGGTAGAGATCCTGAATACCGTGGACAGGGGAACCGAGCGTCACATTATGGAAACACTGGAAATCGAAGAGCCGGAGCTTGCCGACGAGATCAGAAAGAAGATGTTCGTCTTCGAGGATATCCTGCTGCTCGACGACAGGGCAATCCAGCGCGTGCTGCATGAGGTGGGCAACGACGATCTGGAGATGGCGCTGAAGAGTGCAAACGAACAGGTACAGACGGCAATCTTCAACAACATGTCGAAGAGACTTGCCGTTATGATAAAAGAGGACATGGAGTTTATGGGACCTGTCCGCATGAAGGACGTGGAAGAGGCACAGCAGAAGATCGTAAACGTTATCAGAAAGCTGGAAGATACCGGCGATATTGTAATCTCCAGAGGCGGAGGTGACGAGATCGTTGTCTAGTGGTTTGGTAAAACGGATGTATACAGTCGTAGGGTCCGAGGAGAAGCGGATCATTGATACAAACGCACTGCTGCGGCAGAGATTCGGAGAGCTTTCTGCCGCGTCTCCCGATGCGGAAGGCGAAGGCGGCGTATCGTTTTCGGGACTTCAGGTGGAATGCGTGGAAGCGGATCCGAATGCTGACGGGAATATCGTAAAGGCGGAAAGCGACGAAGGACGCTTGGAGGAGGCGAAGGAAAGCTCCAGGGAGCTGATCGAAAGCGCGAAGGCTGAGGCAGAGCAGATCCTTGCACAGGCGCGCGCACAGGCTGAAACGGAAAAGCAGGCGGTTTTTGCGGAAGCGGAAAAACGGGGGTATTCCGACGGCATGAACCGTATCCGGGAAAAGGAAGAGGCGCTTTTACGGGAATACGGGGAGAAGGAAGCCCGGCTGGAGGAGAACTACAGACAGCTGATCGACGAAATGGAACCGCAGCTTGTCGATGTCATAACCCAGGCATACGAGCAGATTTTCCGCGTGGATCTGCAATCGGAGCGTGAAATCCTGCTGCATCTGATCGCAGGAACGATGCATAAAATTGACGGCGAGAGGAATTTTATCGTCCGGGTTTCAAAGGAGGATTATCCGTATGTCAGCGCGGAGAGGGAACGGCTGGCAGAGGGGATGTTGAATTGCTGCATCGAGGTGGCGGAGGATGTGACGCTGGCGGCGCAGGAATGCAGGATAGAGACGGACGGCGGCATTTTTGACTGCGGTCTGGGAACACAGCTCGGGGAGCTGCGGAAAAAGCTGATGCTGCTGTCGTGGCAGAAGGAATGACGGAGGGGAACGCTTGTACACACCGGTAACGGATTTCGGAAAGTACAAAAAAATAACGGAACAGACTTTTTTTAGGAAGCTCGGCAAGGTGGCGAATGTCGTCGGACTGACCATAGAATCCGCGGGTCCTGATGCGAGACTGGGGGATATCTGTAGGATTTTTCCGGGCGGGGAGAACAGAAGTCCGGTCATGGCAGAGGTGGTAGGGTTTAAGAATAAAAAAACACTTCTGATGCCCTATGATGCGACGGACGGGATTGCGCCCGGATGTATTGTGGAAAATACGGGATATCCGCTGCAGGTAAAGGTAAGCGCGTCGCTGCTCGGCAGGACACTGGACGGTCTGGGAAGACCGCTGGACGGCACGGAGACGGACGGTACGGCGTACCTTGTGGAAGCGCCGCCGCCCGATCCGATGAAGCGTACCATCATTGATACCGTTCTGCCGCTGGGCGTCAAGGCGGTTGACGGACTGATCACGGTCGGCAAAGGGCAGCGTATCGGTATCTTTGCCGGCTCCGGCGTCGGGAAATCGACGCTGATGGGTATGTTTGCGCGGAATACAAAGGCGGACATCAACGTGATCGCACTGATCGGCGAGCGCGGACGAGAGGTGCGGGAGTTTATCGAGCGGGATCTCGGCGAGGAGGGTATGCGCCGTTCCGTCGTGGTTGTCGCGACCTCTGACCGCCCTGCGCTGGAGAGAAATAAGGCGGCGAAGACGGCGACGGCGATTGCGGAATATTTCAGGGATCAGGGAAAGGACGTCCTGCTGATGATGGATTCCCTTACCCGTTTTTCCATGGCGCAGCGGGAGATCGGTCTTGCGAGCGGAGAGCCGCCCGTGAGCAGAGGGTATCCGCCGAGCGTATATTCGGAGATGCCGAAGCTCCTTGAGCGGGCGGGCAGGGCACAGACGGGTTCCATTACCGGACTGTATACGGTGCTTGTAGACGGCGATGATTTCAACGAGCCGATCACGGATACGGCGCGAAGCATTCTGGACGGACACATCATGCTGGACAGAAAACTGGGACATAAGAATCATTACCCGGCAATCGACATTCTGCAAAGCATTTCCCGATGTATGAGCCAGATCGCCGCGAAGGAGCATAAGCAGGCGGCGGGAAAGCTGAAAAACGTTCTCGCGACCTATAACGAGGCGGAGGATCTGATCAACATCGGCGCATATAAGAGCGGGAGCAATCCGGGCATTGATTATGCAATCTCAAAGATTGATGCCGTCAATGCCTTCCTGTGTCAGGATGTGGATGAAAAATTTGATTTTGAGACCAGTATTGATCTGCTGATGCATCTGTTTGACTGAGGAGCAAAGAGGATATGGCAAAGTTCCGGTATTCGATGCAGAGCATTCTGAATATCAAGATGAAGATGGAAACACAGGCGAAGCAGGAGTTTTCTGCGGCGAGAGCGGCGCTGGATGCGGAGGAGGCAAAGCTGAAGGGGCTGATCGACAGAAGGACGGGATATGAGGAGAAGGCAAAGGCGCTTCTGGCGGGGATTCTGGATCTGAGAGCCGTTGAGGAGAACAGGGAAGCGATCCTGTGTATGGACGGGTATATCGAGGAACAGCGGAAGCAGACGCAGCGGGCAGAGAAACGGCTGGAGCAGGCAAGGCAGCGGATGACCGAGGCGATGATGGAACGTAAAACGCACGAAACCCTGAAGGAGAAGGCATTTCAGCAGTTTCTGCTGGAGCTGAAGCGGGAGGAAGGCAAGGAAGTGGACGAGCTTACCAGCTATACCTACGGTCAGCGCAGCAGAGAAGGGGCGGGCGAAAAGACAGGCTGACTGAATCCTGTGGAAATGAGGAACGATATGGCGAATGGAAGGATGCCGGAAGCCGGCATGGCAGACGACAGAAAGAGAATACAGGAAGAAAAGAAACAGCTGAAAAAGCAGCAGAAGGAGCAGCGCAGGGCGGCAAAGGCAAAGGCGAAGGAGATCGCGAGACAGGAAGAGGATCTCGGACTGGACGAGGGAAACGGCATGGTAACCTTCGGCGCGACGGTCCTGATCGTCGTGCTCTGGCTTGCCGTGATCTGCGTGATCGTAAAGCTGGATATCGGCGGTTTCGGAAGCTCGGTGCTGACACCGATCTTAAAGGATGTTCCGGTGGTGAATAAGATCCTGCCCGGCTCTTCCCGGACGGAGACGAATGACCCCGCAAGCTACGGCGGGTATTCCAGCCTGCAGGATGCGGTGGATTACATTAAGCAGCTTGAGGTGGAGCTTGAACAGGTCCGCACGGCATCCAACGCGAAGGATACGGATATGGAGAGACTGATCGCCGAGAATGAGCGGCTGAGCGAGTTCGAGCAGAAGCAGATCGAGTTCCAGCGGATCAGACAGGAGTTTTATGAGGAAGTGGTCTATGCGGATAACGGTCCGGGAGCGGAGGAATACCGCAAGTGGTACGAGGAGATGGATGCCGTATCGGCAGAGAATATTTATAAGCAGGTGATTCAGCAGCAGGAGGAGAGCAAAGAGATGCAGGATTATGCACAGGCATACTCCGAGATGAAGCCGAAGGCGGCTGCTGCGATTTTTGATACCATGACGGATAACCTCGAGCTTGTGGCGAAGATTCTGAATGCCATGACGGCGGAGGACAGGGGTGATATTCTTGCGGAGATGAATGAAGAGGTTGCCGCAAAGCTCACCAAAATTATGAACCCGGAATCTTAATTTTCGGGGGCGGACAGCCGATAATCCATTCGGGAGCATATTTCCCGAATGGTTATCCATAATTTTTTTAAGGAAAGGAGGTCAGAGATGACCAATACATCTGTAAAAGGTGTGGGGTTCGGACAGGGCGGACTGCTGCCGGTACAGAACGGTACACAGAACACCGATAAGCTTCAGAACGGCGGTTTTCAGTCGGTCTGGAACGATCACACGCAAAGACAGACGGACGGTTCGCAGCCGAAGGAGGACTGTAAGACTGTCAGAAACAGCCCGGGAGATTCCCTTAGGGCGCGGGATGAACATCTGGCTCGGACAAAGAATTGGGAGCCATGCCGAAACGCGGAAGAACGTGCGGACATCCCGGAGGAAGCGATGGAGGTGCTGGGTACTGCGGCAGCCGCCATGCTTCAGCAGCTGGCACAGCAGCTCGGAACGGATACGAAGGAGCTTCAGACCGCGATGGAGGATCTGGGGATGGAGCTGACGGAGGTTCTGGATCCGGAGCAGCTGACGCAGCTTTTCTTAAGCGTTTCCGGAGCGGAGGATACGACGGCACTATTGACGGATGAGGAGCTTTACACGGACTTTCAGGAGCTGATGGGACAGCTGGAGGAGACGCTTGCGGAAAGCGCGGAGAGTCTGGATATGGAGCCTGCGCAGTTAAAGGCGCTTTTGCAGGAACAGCTTCAGAAACAGCCGGAGGCGCTGCGAACGGAGGACGGCAGGGTTCTTACCTCTGAGGAGGGAGAGGACATGCCGGAGCCCGTGACCGGAGAAAACAGCCGGATACGGGAAGCTGCGGGAGCGGCTGAGGGGAAACCGGAGTCCGGCGAAACCCGTGAAGAAAACGCAGGACAGTCTGCGAAGCAGCCGGAGCATACGGAGGGCAGGAAAGAAATTTCCGTCGGAAACAGGGAGGAGACCGCGTTCCCGCTTCAGGAGCAGGAGCTGACAGCCGTGCAGACGGGGGCGGAGACGCCGGCTGCAGGGTATGGAACGGAGGCGGTCTGGGACGCGGACACGCAGAACATCATGCGTCAGATCATGGATTACATGAAGCTGAACCCTGATCCGGAGCTTTCAAGCGTGGAGATGCAGCTCCATCCGGAGAATCTTGGAACGCTGCAGATCCAGGTCGCGTCAAAGGGCGGCGCCGTCACGGCAAATTTCATCACGCAGAACGAGACGGTAAAGGCGGCACTCGAGAGCCAGATGATTCAGCTGCAGCAGCAGTTTGAGGAGCAGGGCGTCAGGGTGGACGCGATTGAGGTGACGGTACAGACCCACCAGTTCGAGCAGAATCTGGAACAGGGAAGGGGAAGCGGTCAGGAGCAGGAGCCGGCAAAGAAGCCGAGGATCAGAAGGATCAGCATAGACGGCGATACCGTGACGGAAGCCGACGAGGAAGATCTTCTGACGGCAGAGCTTATGCGGGCAAACGGCAATACGGTCGATTACACGGCTTAAGACAATCCGGGTTAAGAGCATCCGGATAGGGAAAGGACGAAGAATATGGCATTGGTAGCGGCGGTTGAAGACGGGAAGGTTGTGGAATCCGCTTCCCAGAATTCACTGAAGAATACATCAAAGACAAGCAGCACCGGGATGGACAAGGATGCGTTTTTACAGCTCCTGGTTGCACAGATGAAGTATCAGGATCCTCTGGAGCCGACCTCGAATACGGAGTACATATCCCAGTACGCACAGTTCTCACAGGTAGAGCAGATGCAGAACATGGCGGCGAGCACGGATCTTGCGCGGGCAAGCTCACTGGTCGGCGAGCAGGTATATATCAAGACGACGACCTCCTCCGGCGAGACGAAATATGTACAGGGCAAGGTGGATTATGTCGTTTATGAGAACGGCAAGGCATATCTTTCCATAGAGGAATCCCTGTATTCGCTGGATGATCTGGATACCGTGGTGGACAAGGAGTATCTGGACGCTTATGACAAGGCGCTCGCCTTTAATGTCAGTCTGAATAAGCTTCCGGCGCTTCTTGCGGTCGATCTGACGGATGCGGAGTCGATTGATGAGCTGGAGAAGACCTACAATGAGATGAGCGACTACGAGAAGACCTTTGTTGCAAGCGATACGGTCAAGACGCTCAACGCATACATTGACCGTCTGAAGGCAGTCCGTCAGGCGGCGGGAGAAGGTCAGACG
>CAZVWN010000002.1:0-24970 GCA_964631065.1 uncultured Acetatifactor sp. | reverse complement strand
CAGAGGCCGGACGGAGCCGGCTGACGGAAACGGTGAGAAAAGAAGGAGCTTACATTGAATATTCAGAATAACGGATATCCGTCCATCGGGCAGATGGCGGAGCAGTATCCGCTTAGGACGCGGGGAGGCGGAAGCGGTGAAAACGCCGCAGGGCTTTCCTTCCGCGAGGTTCTGCGGCAGAGCAGCGCTCCAAAGACGGAGACGGGAGAGCTGAAGTTTTCCAAGCATGCGCTGAGCAGACTAAGCGACCGCAATATCGAGCTGGATTCTGAGCAGCTGGAACGGCTGCAGGCGGGAGCGGACAGAGCGGGGGAAAAAGGGATCAGAGATTCCCTTGTCATGGTTGACCGGCTTGCCTTTATCGTGAACATACCGAATCGGACGGTGGTTACGGCGATGGACAGCACGGCAACGGAAGAGAACATATTTACAAATATCAACGGAGCAGTCATTGCATAGCGGCTTCGGTCAATACAGGAGGAACGTGTACTATGATGAGATCACTTTATTCCGGTGTGGCAGGCCTTAGAACACACCAGACCAAGATGGACGTTATCGGTAATAACATTGCAAACGTAAACACGACGGCGTACAAGTCAAGCTCTATCACCTTCAGCGACCTGATGAGCCAGACGACGCAGCGGGCGAGCGGTCCGAATGCGACAAACGGAACAGGCGGCGTCAATGCGAGACAGATCGGTCTCGGCGTAAAGAGCGGCGCGATCAACATCAACATTACGGGGCAGGGCTCGGCGCAGTCCACGGGAAATCCCTTTGATATCATGATCAACGGTGACAATTTCTTCGTCGTAAATAACGGACAGGAGAATTTCTTTACCAGAGACGGCTCCTTTTATGTGGATGCGGCGGGAAATCTTGCGATGACGAGCATCGGCTACAACGTCATGGGCTGGCAGGTCGATGAGGAGACGGGCGACATTAAAAAGGATACGGTTTCTGCACTGCGTATCATGAGCGCGGCGAACATGACCTATCCGCCCGAGGCGACCTCGAAGGCATATCTGTCCGGCATCATCGACAAGAATGACACGGATGTGACCAGCGCGAACGGCCGCGTGGTAAACCTGAACTTCTTTGATTCGCTCGGCTACAGCTATACGGCGAAGTTTACGTTCAGACAGTCCACCGATACCAATGAATACAGCATGGAGCTGTCGAAGATCTTAGATTCCACCGGAGCGGAGGTGGAGATGACCGATGCGGTCAAGAAAGCACTTTTCGGAAACAGCGACGGCAGCATGTCCATACAGAAGGTCAACACCGCTGTTGCACTGAAGACGGGCTACAGCTGGAATGACAATAAGACGCTGATCAACGCCGAGGGGACCGTGGCGGATCTTACAAAGATCTTCGGTCAGGACGGAAAGCTGATCACGGCGGGAGCGAATGCCACTCAGGCGGAGCTGGATGCGGCGGCTGAGGCGAAAAAGCAGCTGGATGCCCTTGCGGCGGCTTACGGCTTTGAGGGGTCGACGGACGATTTTCTGAACCTCTGCGTGGATTTTGAGACGGGAACGGCGCCGAACGTGACGACGGAGACCTGGAGCATCAACGATCTGCTCTCCTATCAGGTTTCACAGGCGCTGCCGACAGGCACTTCCACGGGGCGTGCCATCACGGATCTTGGCAACAACGGTGATGCGTTTACGTCCAACGCGAGACGTTATTACGGACATACGGTTACGTTTGACGCAAAGACGGGTTATCTGCAGTCGGTCGACGGTGCGACGACGGATTTCACGGTGAACCTGAGCATGAAGACGGCGGATGCCGAGAACTTCGGTAATTTCTCCGATATCAACATTGACCTTTCGACGATCTCGATGTTCGACAACAAGGGAACCTCGACGCTTAGCGCGACAAGCGGTGAGGAGAAGACCGGACTCGGCGCGGGAAGAAGACTCGGCGACATGATCGGCGTTTCCGTGCAGAAGGACGGAAAGATTTATGCGAGCTACGACAACGGTATGACAAAGCTTCTGGGACAGATTGCGACGGCATCCTTCGCGAATGCGTCCGGTCTTGAGAAGCAGGGCGACAATCTCTATTCCGCGACCTTAAACTCGGGAGAGTTTGACGGCATCGGTGAGGATATCACGGCGAACGGAAACTATCTGTCCACCGGACAGCTGGAGATGAGTAATGTCGATCTCTCTACGGAATTTACGGAGATGATCACGACCCAGCGCGGCTTCCAGGCGAACAGCCGTATCATCACGGTGTCGGATACCCTGTTGGAGGAGCTGACCAACCTGAAGAGATAATGCCGCCAAAAAAATACGGACGGAAACGTGACAGTTTCTTAAATTTTTGTACCATAATCCGATAAGATGTGATATAATAGGGGCGAAATCCAATTTCGTCCCTATTTTCCTGCTTTGAGGGAAGCAGCTGTAAGGGGTAAAGGAGGGGTGAGACGATGATCGAGGTGACGAAACTGAATGGGGTAAAGATTCTGGTGAACCCGAATCTCTTTGAAGTTGTGGAGGAAACGCCGGATACGGTGATCACGCTGACGACCGGGAAAAAATTTATTGTAAAAGAAAGTAGACAAGAGATCAAAAATCTAGTAAAATTGTACAGAAAGGATATTTTTGCTGAAGAATCTTGAAAAAAGCAGAATGTTAGGTGATTTTCGTGGATATTGCATCATTAGCAGGACTCATCCTTGGAGTAGTAGTTATCGTATTTGGTATCATCAGCGGCGCGGGTGTCGACAGATTTTATGAGTACGGGGACTTTCCTTCCGTAATCATCACGTTCGGCGGCGCTCTGGTCGCGACGCTGCTGTCGCACAGCCTGGAGGATTTCATAAACGGTATAAAGAGCTTTAAACTGGTTCTGAAGACGCCCGAGATCGATACCGGAGGAATGATTAAGAAGATTATTGACCTTTCCAACGTTGCCCGTAAAGAGGGACTTCTGTCTCTGGAGGAAGCGGCGGCGGAGATGGAGGATGAACCCTTCCTGAAGAAGGGAATCCTTCTGATCGTGGACGGCACGGATCCCGATCTTGTCCGCGCGATCATGGAGACGGAGCTTGTCAGCATAGAGGGAAGACATAAGGCGTGCATCGGCTTCTGGGAGACCCTGGGCTCGATGGGACCTGCCTGGGGTATGATCGGTACCCTGATCGGACTGGTAGACATGCTCTACAACCTGGACGACATGTCGGCGCTCGGACCTTCCATGGCGGTCGCACTGATTACGACCCTGTACGGTTCCATCCTCGCAAACTGGTTGTGTATTCCTATTGCCAATAAATTAAAGGCAGACAATGCGGGAGAGATGATGCTCAAGGAGGTCATGATCGAGGGACTTCTTTCCATTCAGGCGGGCGAAAACCCGAGAGTCATTGAAGAAAAGCTGAAATCCTTCCTCGCTCCGAAGGACAGGAATGTCTCTGAAGAGAATACGGGAGGTGAAGAATAATGGCAAAGCGTCAGGAAGATACGCCGCCGCCGGGAGCACCGGCCTGGACAGCGACCTTCGGTGACCTGATGAATCTGCTGCTTTGCTTTTTTGTCATGCTGTTTGCCATGTCGAATATTGAGGAGAGCAAGGTTGCGGAATTTACGGCAGCGATGAACAATACCTTCAGCATCTTTGACGGCGGGGCGTCGGCGATCGGCGACGGCATCCTTGTCAGCAACGGCGTCAGCCAGCTGAATGAGCTGGATCAGTACATAAACAGTACGGGGAAGACGGCGGACAGCGCCGTGGACGGCGATCAGTTTGAGGAGTATGATCTCTCGCAGCTGCCGCAGGAAAAGCTGGAACAGCAGATCGAGGACAATAACCTTAGGGAGAATGAGGAGCTTACGGAAAGAGTGGAGGAGACGCTTTCCGAAAACCGGATCGGGGATGAGGTGGACGTCAGCTTTACCGCACAGTATGTGCAGCTTTCCATGAACGGCGCGCTGCTCTTTGATTCCGGAAGCGCCAGACTTGCCGAAGAGGCAAAGCAGATTCTGGATAAGGTCGGTATCGTGCTGGAACGGTACGGAGAGGGCGAGATTGAGATCGTCGGTCATACCGATAACGTGCCCATAAGCAGCCGGACGTATGCGGATAATGAGGAGTTAAGCGATGCGAGGGCGCTGTCCGTGTTCTACTATCTGACGGAGAATACCCTGCTGGATCCCGCGAATCTGAAGCATTCCGGTATGGGTGAAAGAAATCCGGTCGCGGACAATTCCACGGCGGAGGGAAGAAGCATAAACCGTCGGGTTGAAATCAGAATCTACAATCCGTCAAAATAGACAGGACGGATGAAAAATGTTTCTGAGGAGAGAAAATAAATAGTGAGGTAAGGGAAAATGAAGAAAAATTTACTCAGTGTATTGATCCTCGTGCTTCTGATCGTAAACATTGCCCTGACATCCGTGATGATGATCAGTGTGATCGGAACGAACAAAAAGACGGCGGAGCTGGTGACGAGCATCGCGACGGTCATGAATCTGGAGCTGTACAGTCCCGGAGGAACGGCAGTTACGGACGTACCGTTAGAGAATACGGACACCTACACCATGCAGGAGCTGATGATACCGTTAAAGCTTTCGGAGACGGACGCGAAGCAGTCCTATATGATCTTTACGCTGTCTCTGTCGCAGAATACGAAGAACAAGGATTACAAATCCATGGGCGGAGCGGAGAACATGGCGAAATGGGAGAGCCAGATACTGGACGTCGTAAACAGCGTTGTCGGGGAACATACGCTGGAGGAGTGCCAGAACAGCTTTGACAGTATCCGCGCGGAGATGCTCACGGAGATACAGCGGCTTTTCGGATCTGATTTCATCTTTAAGGTGGGTATCAGCGGCGTGAAGTTCGGCTGATACGGACAGCAGTCATGAAAACGACGGGAGGTGAGCTTGCGTGAGTGATGTGCTGTCACAAAATGAAATAGACGATCTGCTCAAATCACTGGCTTCCGGCGAACTGGACGTGGACAGGATGCAGGAGAACGAGGAGAAGCAGGTCAAGAATTATGACTTCAGCCGTCCGACGAAGTTCTCCAAGGAACATCTGAGGACGCTTGAAATAATCTTTGAACATTACAGCCGGCTGATTTCCACAAATCTTCCGGTCTATCTGCGGAAAAACGTACAGGTTACGGTGGCAAGCTCTGAGACGGTAACCTTTAACGAGTTTTCCAACGCATTATCGAACCCGGTCATTCTGGGGATTGTAAATTTTGCGCCGCTCAACGGTCAGATCATCATAGATCTGGCGACAAACTTAGGGTATGCAATGCTCGACAGGATGCTGGGCGGAAGCGGTGTCCCGCTGGAAAAGAGCAGGGACTTTTCAGAGATCGAGATGTCGATCATACAGAAGATATTAGTGATGTTTACCCAGCTGCTGCGGGAGCCGTGGAAGAACGTCATTGATATAAATCCGGTGCTGCAGCGGATGGAAACGAATCCGCAGTTCGCACAGGTAATAGCCCCGAACGACATGATAGCGATTGTAACGCTGAACATGAAGATCGGGGACGTGGAGGGCTTTGTGAATGTCTGTCTTCCGTTCTTTACGCTGGAGGACGTCATGGATAAGCTGAACACGAAATACTGGTTTTCCACCATGCAGGAGAATCGCGATGAGAATTATGAGGAATATATCGAGTCGATGATACGCAAGGTGGATATCCCGATCAGAGCCGTGCTCGGAACGAGTACGATCTCTGTGAGTGATTTTATGAGCCTGCAGATAGGAGACTGCATCCGCCTTGACTCCAGAGTGGATGAGGACATGAACATATTTGTGGGAAATATTAAGAAGTTTACCGCATTGCCCGGCACCGAAAAGGATTCTTATGCTGTCCGGATCACATCGGTACTCAGAGAGGAGGAGTAGACAATGGATGGAATGCTGTCGCAGGACGAGATTAACGCTCTCTTGAGCGGCATGGATCTGTCTGAGGAAGGAGTTCCAGGGGGCATCGGCAGTGATGAAGAAGTAACTGAGATTCCCAGCGACGAACCGGCGGCAGACAGCCCGGAGCAGACGGTGGAAATAGACCAGAATCTTCTGTCGGACGTTGAGAAGGATGCGATCGGGGAAGTCGCCAATATCAGCATGGGTTCATCGGCAACGACGCTGTTCACCCTTGTAAACAGGAAGGTCAATATTACGACGCCTGTAGTGGAACTGGCAACATGGAATACGCTTATGGGGGATTATGAGCGTCCATGTGTGTTCATTCAGATTAAGTATACCCAGGGACTTGACGGCACCAATATACTGGTGCTCAAGGAACATGATGTTCAGGTCATAACGGATCTGATGATGGGAGGAGACGGCACTAATACGGATGGAGAACTCGGGGAACTTCATCTGAGTGCAATTTCGGAGGCAATGAACCAGATGATGGGCTCCGCTTCCACTTCACTCTCCACCATGCTGAAGACGACGATAGATATCAGCCCGCCGGAATCCTCGCTGCTTGACCTGACGAAGGTGAAGAACGGTGTGGAGGTGGCGCCTTTCCTCGGCGGCACGTTCGTTAAGATATCTTTCCGTATGCAGATTGGAGAGCTGGTAGACAGCACGATTATGCAGCTTTACCCGATTGAATTTGCAAGAAAGCTCGTAGAGACCTTCCTCGGCAGCAACAGGGCGGAAGAGGTTCTCGCCGCTGAGAAGAAAAAGACGGACGAATCTGTCTCCGCGGCGCTGGCGCAGGGAATGGACGGCATGATGAATCAGCAGGCTGTGAGCCCCGGACAGGGCATGGCAAATCCGCAGATGATGAATCCCGGACAGGGCATGCCGGATCCGCAGATGATGAACCTCGGACAGGGCATGATGAATCCGCAGATGATGAATCCCGGACAGGGCATGATGAATCCGCAGATGATGTATCCCCCGCAGGGCATGTATCCGCAGGGAATGCCGCAGATGATGAATCCCCAGATGATGCCCGGCATGCAGAATGTCAATATCCAGCCGGCGCAGTTCCAGAGCTTCGGCGGGGATGCGAAGGCAGTTCCCGGTCAGGAAAACATCGGTCTGATCATGGATGTGCCGCTTGAGGTTACGGTAGAGCTTGGCAGGACGACCAAGTCGATATCCGAAATTCTCAGCTTCACGCCCGGAACGATCATCGAGCTTGACAGGATTGCAGGAGAGCCGATCGACGTATTGGTGAACGGCAAGCTTGTTGCAAAGGGTGAGGTTGTTGTAATTGAAGAGAGCTTCAGTGTCAGAATCACGGAGATTATCAAATAGGAGGAAGCAGTGATGGCAAAGAATATTTTAATATGTGATGATGCGGCGTTTATGAGGATGATGATCAAGGACATCCTGAGCAAGAACGGCTACAATGTTGCGGGCGAGGCGGAGAACGGCTTGAAGGCTGTCGAGAAGTTCAAGGAGGTTTCTCCGGATCTTGTGCTCATGGACATCACCATGCCTGAGATGGACGGTATTGCGGCGTTAAAGGAGATCAGAAAGCTGGATGCCGGCGCGAAGGTTATCATGTGCTCCGCGATGGGTCAGCAGGCGATGGTCATTGAATCCATTCAGGCGGGTGCGAAGGACTTCATCGTAAAACCCTTCCAGCAGGATCGTGTTCTGGAGGCTGTGAAGAAGGTTGTCGGCTGATGATTCTTCTGACGGGGAAAACGGACAGCTATGCACAGTTTATCACGGTTCTCATCCTATTTGTTCTGGTTCTCGCCGTCACGGCGTTTGTCACCGGATGGATTGCGGACTACCGGAAACGGCAGAATGCCAATTTAAATGTTGAAGTGATTGAGACGACGCAGCTTTCCGGCAATAAATACATTCAGATCGTGCGTCTGGGAAAAACCTATATGGCGCTTGCAGTCTGTAAAGATTCGGTTACCTGTCTCGGAGAAATTCCGGAGGAGCAGCTGGTACGGAATCCGGGGAATCCTTCCCGGAGCGTGCGTTTTCGCGAGCTTCTCGAAAAGGCAAAGGCGGGCGCCGTCTCAAAGCCGGCTGAAGCAGAGGATAATCAGTCAGATGATAAAATGTAAGAAAATACTCATTACAATATGCCTGCTGGTCACGGTGGGCATATTGTGCATTCAAAACACGATAACGGTTCATGCGTCGGAGCAGCACCTGACGGGAGACAGTGAGATCTCGACCGTCGTGGATCCGGCGGGAACCTATGACACGCCGGAGGACTTATACCGGCTGAATACGGCAAATACCGTAACGGTCACATATAATGACGGAAACGGCGAGGTGAACGGGTCGCTCAGGATCTTTCTGATCCTGACGCTGATCTCCATTGCGCCGACCATCATCATTATGATGACCTCCTTTACCAGAATATTGATCGTACTGCATTTTACGCGCTCTGCGCTGAATACGCAGACGGCTCCCCCGAACCAGATTCTGATCGGTCTGTCGCTGATTCTGACCTTCTTTATCATGGAGCCGACGATCACGCAGATCAATGAACAGGCGATTCAGCCCTTTGAGGCGGGAGAGCTGACGCAGGAGGAGGCGTTTGAGGCGGGCATACAGCCGCTTCGGGAGTTTATGTACCCGCAGACCCAGGTGAAGGACGTACAGCTCTTTATGGATATCGCGGGACAGGAGTGGGACGGACAGAATGATTCCATTCCGCTTTCGGTGCTTCTGCCGAGCTTTATGTTAAGCGAGCTGCGGATTGCATTCTGGATCGGTTTTCTGATCTATATACCGTTTATCGTGATCGACATGGTAGTGGCGTCAACCCTGATGAGCATGGGTATGATGATGCTGCCGCCGACGACGATATCCATGCCGTTTAAGATTCTGCTCTTTGTCGTTGCGGACGGCTGGAGTCTTGTCATAGGAAATCTGGTAAAGACGTTTTACTGACGAAGCGGGATGAAGGAGAGGTGTTCGGATGACAATTGATTCAGTTGCGGATATCGCAGGGGAAGCATTGTATTTGATTATCAAGGTGTCGCTGCCTGTGCTTCTGGTATCGCTGATCATCGGTCTGATCATCAGTATTTTTCAGACCGTGACGTCCATTCAGGAGCAGACGCTGACGTTTGTGCCGAAGATCATCTGTGTATTTCTTGCACTGATCCTGTTCGGCCCCTGGATGATGAACAGCATGGTGGAATTTATGACACGGCTCTGGTCTTCCTTCAGTGTGTACGTGCACCAATAGACAGGAATAAGCGGCTATGGTTGAGTTATCGTTTTCCATTTATGATCTGGAATATTTCCTGCTGATTCTGACAAGGGTTTCCTGTTTTGTGTTTGTCGCGCCGTTCTTCAGCATGAAGAACACTCCGGCGCGGATCAGGGTCGGGATCAGCTTCTTTACGTCGATGCTTCTGTATCAGGCGCTTTCGCCGGCGGAAGCGGTAGCGTATGATACAATCCTTGAGTATGCCGTCATCGTCATGAAGGAGGCGGTTGCCGGGCTGCTGATCGGCTTTGGTGCAACCATCTGCACCTCCATCATGAATTTTGCCGGCTCCATTGCGGATATGGAGACAGGACTGTCCATGGTAACGCTCATGGATCCGACGACCCGTGAAAACAGCAGTATTTCGGGCGTGTTTTATCAATACGTCCTGATGCTTCTGATGATCGCAACGGGAATGTACCGCTATCTTTTTTCGGCGCTGGCAGACTCCTTCCGGCTGATTCCGGTCAGCGGCGTGGTGCTGCACGGCGATAAGCTGGTCGATGCCATGATCGCTTTTCTGGGGGATTATGTCGTGATCGGTTTTCGGATCGTTTTGCCGATCTTCTGCGCCATGCTCCTGCTGAATGCCGTTCTGGGTATTTTAACGAAGGTTTCGCCGCAGATGAACATGTTTTCCGTCGGTATCCAGCTGAAGATCATCGTAGGACTTTCCGTGTTCTTCCTGACGGCGGGATTTATGCCGGGGATCGCCGATTTTATTTTCGAAGAGATGAAACAGATGATCAGTGCGTTTGTGGGAGCGCTTCAATGATTCGGTATAATCTGCAATTTTTTGCAAAGGAAGGGATGGGCGGCGAGAAGACAGAGCCCGCTACCCAGAAAAAACTGGAGGATGCCCGCAAGGAGGGTCAGGTTGCGAAGAGCCGCGAGATCGGGAACGGTCTCAGCCTTTTGGCGCTTTTTCTGATTCTGAAGCTCTGGGTCGGCAGGATTGCCGTGCAGATGATGGAGGTGTTTCCGAACGTCTATGACAGATTTACGGACGTTGCGGCGTATCCCGGCGGGGAGATGCCGGTGGAGGATGTCAGAACCGTCTTTACGCTGATGCTCGCAGAGGCGCTGATCATCGTTGCGCCGATTCTGCTGATCGGGTTTGCAATCGCTTTTTTAAGCGATCTGGTACAGGTGAAGTGGCATCCGACGGCAAAGCCGCTGCAGCCGAAATTCAGCAAGCTCAATCCGCTGAAGGGATTTCAGAAAATGTTTTCGGTAAATTCCCTGGTCGAGCTGGTTAAATCCATCGCGAAGATCGGACTGATCGTGCTGATCTGTTATAATTATCTGAAGGACAGATGGGGGCTGCTGCTCGCGCTCTACGACATGTCGCTTTTACAGGCGATCAATCTCGCGGCGGAGACGGTGGTGGATCTCGGCATCAGGGTGTCTGCGGTTTATATGGTCATTGCGTTTGCTGACTTTGCCTATCAGAAGATAAAGTTCAAAAATGACATGAAGATGACAAAGCAGGAGATCAAGGAGGAGTATAAGCAGCAGGAAGGAGACCCGCAGATCAAGGGAAAGATCCGGCAGAAGATGCAGGAGGCGTCCAGACGGCGTATGATGCAGGAGCTGCCGCAGGCGGATGTCGTGATCACGAACCCGACGCATTATGCCGTGGCGATAAAGTATGATCCGGAGGTCGCGGATGCGCCGGTCGTGATCGCAAAAGGGGAAGATTACATGGCGGCGCGTATTAAGGAAGTCGCGCGGGAAAATTCGATAGAGATCGTAGAGAATAAGCCGCTGGCAAGGATGCTGTACGCGAATGTTGACATCGGACAGGCGATCCCGCCGGAGCTGTATCAGGCGGTGGCGGATGTTCTCGCTTTTGTATATCACTTAAAAGGACGAATCTGAGAATGAGAAATGAGAGACTGATAAGGGGAAAGAGGGGAAACGTATGAATCTGAAAATGGCGAAGACGGATGCGATTGTAGCGCTTTACATGCTGATCGCGTTTGTGATGTTTATCGTTCCCCTTCCGGCGGGACTGATCGACGTATTCATGGCATTCAACATTGCCCTGTCGTTTGTGATTCTTTTTGTATGTATGTTTACGCAGGAGGTTCTGGATGTGTCTTATTTCCCGACGATCCTGCTGTTTACGACGATCTTCCGGATCGCGCTGAACGTATCCTCGACGAGACTGATCCTGACGACGGGTACCTCGGGAAACGTCGTAAAAACCTTCGGTGAGTTTGTCGGCGGCGGCGACCTGATCGTCGGAGCGATCATTTTCATCATCATGATCATGATCCAGTTCCTTGTCATCAACAAGGGTTCTGAGCGTGTTGCTGAGGTAACGGCAAGATTTACGCTGGACGCGATGCCCGGTAAGCAGATGGCGATCGACGCGGACTTAAATACCGGCGCGATCGACGATAAGGAGGCGAAGAAAAGGCGGGAGAAGATTCAGCAGGAATCCAGCTTCTTCGGTTCCATGGACGGTGCGGTAAAGTATGTAAAGGGAGATGCGGTCGCAGGACTGATCCTGACGGCGATCAACCTGATCGGCGGTATCGCGATGGGCGTATTGCGCGGCGGCACGGATATCACGACGGCGCTGAACACTTACGGACTGCTCACGATCGGTGACGGACTGGTCAGCCAGATCCCGTCGCTTTTGATCTCGCTTTCCACCGGTATTCTGGTAACAAAGGGCGGCAAGGAAGCGGATTTCGGGCCCGTGATCATAAAGCAGCTTTTCGGCGTGCCGAAGGTCATGTATCTCGTCGGCGCGACGCTTTCCTTCCTCGGACTGTTCACGGAGCTGAATGCGATCCTCTTTGTCGGTATGGGACTGCTCTTTATTGTCGGCGGAAGGATGATGGCGGGAAATCTCGAGACGGAGCATATTGAGCAGGAGATTGACGAGGAAGAGGCTGCTGCGGAGGAGATCAGACAGCCGGAGAATGTCAACAGTCTGCTGCAGGTGGATCCGATCGAGCTGGAATTCGGCTACGGCATCATTCCGCTGGCGGATGTCAACCAGGGCGGCGATCTGCTGGATCGTGTCGTCATGATCCGAAGGCAGATTGCGCTTGAGCTTGGAACGGTCGTGCCGATCATCCGTCTGCGCGACAATATTCAGCTGAACCCGAACCAGTATATCATTAAGATCAAGGGTATTCAGGTGAGCGAGGGAGAGATCCTTTTCGATCACTACATGGCGATGAATCCCGGATATGTAGAGGAGGAGATCACCGGTATTCCGACCTTTGAGCCTTCCTTCCATCTTCCGGCGATCTGGATTACGGAGGGACAGCGCGAACGTGCGGAGAGTCTCGGATATACGGTTGTCGATCCGCCGTCGATCATTGCGACGCATCTGACGGAGATCATCCGACAGTACATCGCGGAGCTTTTGACGAGACAGGATGTACAGAACCTTGTAAACAACTTAAAGGAGACGAATCCTTCCCTTATCGAGGAGCTGATTCCGAAGCAGCTCGGCATCGGCGAGGTGCAGAAGGTATTGCAGAATCTGCTGCGTGAGGGCATTTCGATCCGCGATCTTGTAACCATCGCGGAGACGCTGGCGGATTACGCGCCTACGACGCGGGATACGGACATTCTGACGGAGTATGTGCGGCAGAGCTTAAAACGTGCGATCTCCACGAAATATTTTCCTGCGCATGAGACGACCAGCGTTGTGACGCTCGACCCGAAGATCGAGCAGGAGATCATGGGCAGCGTCAAGCAGACGGAGACGGGAGCTTTCTTAAACCTTGATCCGGCGAGATCCCGCGCGGTCATTGATTCGGTGGGGAAGGAGATTCAGAAGCTGGAGAATCTGGGAAAGAGCCCGATCATTATTACCTCGCCGATCGTCCGTATGTATTTCAAACGGCTGACGGAGGATTATTACAGGGATCTTGTGGTCGTCTCATACAATGAGGTGGAGTCTAATGTGGAATTACAGTCTGTGGGGATGGTGACAGCATAATGATTATCAGGAAGTTTGTCGGGAAAACGGAAGAGGAAGCGCTGGCGGCGGCGCAGAAGGAGCTTGGAGACGGCGTTGTCGTGATGAATGTGCGCACGGCAAAGAAGAAGGGGCTTGCCGGAATTTTCGGCGGGAAGCAGATGGAGATGACGGTGGCGCTTGAGGAAGAGGGAGATACCGTGAAGACGCTGCGGCGGGAGACTCCTATAGCGCTCTCCGGGGAAGCGATACAGCTTGAGAAGAGGATGCATGAAACGCAGTCTGCCGTAAATCTGATGAGCGAGAGCTCGCAGAACCTCGAGAAAAAGTTAGACAGTCTGCAGACGCTTCTGGTAAGCCGTTTCCGTCAGGAGGAGGAAGCCCAGAAAGCGGAACAGGCAGAGGCAGAAAGTTCCCCTTCCGAGGAGGAAAAGAAGGAGACGCCCGAGACGGCTGCGGATAAAGAGACGCAGGAGCAGGAGCGGTTTGTCAGACTGCTCTACAATACCATGCTGGAGAATGAGGTTGAGGAAAAGTACGCGAACCAGATGATAGAGGATGCGGAAAAGAACAGAAAGCCGAATCTTCCGTTCGACTATATTCTGGCGGGCGTTTATCAGAAGATGATCCTTAAGTTTGGGAAGGCTCCGGGGATCACTCCGGCGGAGAACGGACCGAAGACGCTTCTGTTCATGGGACCGACGGGGGTCGGAAAGACGACGACGATCGCAAAGATCGCGAGCTATTTTGCGGTGGAGGAAAAGAAGAAGGTTGTCATGCTTACGGCGGACACCTTCCGGATTGCTGCGGCGGAGCAGCTGCGCACCTACGCGAACATCCTTGAGGTTCCCTTCCGGGTGATCTATACGGCAGAGGAGCTGAAAAAGGCGATTTCGGATTTTCAGGACTATGATTACATTTTTGTCGATACGACCGGGCATTCCCATCGGAATGAGGAGCTGCTTGAGAAGATGAAGGAGCTGCTCGAGACGGCGGCGCAGGCAGGGGAAAGTCAGGCGTTTCTTGTGCTCTCCGTGACGACGAAGTACCGCGATCTGCAGCGGATTTCCTCGAACTATAAGGAGATCACGGATTATCAGCTCATTCTGACGAAGCTGGATGAGACGGTAACGCTGGGAAGTCTTCTGAATCTGAAGCTGTTTACGGAGGCGGATATCGCGTATGTTACCTGCGGGCAGAACGTTCCGGAGGATATCGAGCTGTTTAATCCGCAGAAGGTGGTAAAATCGCTGTTAAGTACGAAACATTAGTGAGGAGGTAAGGCATGGATCAGGCAGAACAGTTAAGAATCATCAAGGCAAGTCAGCAGGAGTCGAGATCTTTAGCCCGAGTCATCACTGTTACCAGCGGCAAGGGAGGAGTCGGAAAGTCGAATACGTCGATCAACCTTGCCATCCAATTCCGCAGGATGGGAAAGCGAGTCATCATTCTGGATGCGGATTTCGGACTTGCAAATATCGAGATCATGTTCGGGGCGGTGCCGAAGCATAATCTCTGCGATCTGATCTATCAGGGAAAGAGCATAACGGATATCATTACCTGGGGACCGATGGAGGTCGGCTTTATCTCCGGAGGCAGCGGTATCGCGGGAATGTCAAATCTCAGCCGCGATTATCTTTCCTATATCATCCGGAATCTTGCCGAGCTGGATTCGATCGCGGATATCATCATTGTGGATACGGGGGCGGGAATTTCGGATGCGGTTCTGGAATTTCTTGTGGCGAGCGGGGAGATCCTTCTGGTTACGACGCCGGAGCCCACCTCGATCACGGATTCCTATTCCCTGCTGAAGGCGTTATACAGGCACCCGAGGTTTGACGAGGATGCCACAAAGGTAAAGATGATCGCGAACAGGGTGGAGAAGGAGAGCGAGGGCGAGATTCTCTTTCAGAAGCTGAACGCGGTCGTGGAGCGGTATCTCAAGATTCCCATGACATATCTCGGCTGCGTGCCGGAGGATGCCCGGCTTGTGCGCGCCGTTATGCAGCAGATGCCGGTATCCATTCAGGACCCGGGCGCGAAATCGGCGGTAGCTTATGAGCGGATCGGGCAGAAGCTGTTGGGCAGGGAGGAAGAGGAAAGGCAGCCGAAGCGCGGAATGGCGGCATTTTTCTCCCATATCATTTCCGGGGTCAAAAGGTAAGTCGAAAAACAGGAGACGAAAGAGTTATGTTATCAAGATTTATTAAGGCGGGAGATAAGCTTGAGCTGCAGGCGGTTGAGCGCGGCAGCGAGGAGACGGCAGATACAAGAGGAAGAACCTACAAAAGTACGGTGCAGGATATCCTGTCGGAGGATACGCTGGAGATCACGATGCCCATGGAGAAGACGAAGCTCATCCTTCTGCCCGTGGACGGGGAATATGATCTTGTGTTTTACGGAGAGTCCGGACTGTATCAGTGCTTTGCCCGTATCATTGACCGATATAAGAGCAATAATGTTTATATTCTGGTCGTTGAGCTGACGAGCAATCTGCGGAAGTACCAGAGGCGCGAGTACTATCGTTTCAGCTGTGCGCTGGAGATGTGCGCGCGGAATCTCGAGGAAGAGGAGCTTCAGGCGCTGGAGACAAGGATGCCCTATGCGCTGACGCCGGGACTGCCGCTGAAGCAGAGCGTGATCGTCGATATCAGCGGCGGGGGCTTGCGGTTTATTTCTTCGCAGAAATATGAGCCGGAGAGCATGCTCTATATCAGCTATCATCTCATCAAGGAGAATACGCGGAAGAAATATGAGGTGATCGGTAAGGTATTGAGCGTAAAGCAGATGGAGAACCGTTCGGGCATGTGGGAGCACAGGGTTCAGTATTATGACATGGATGTTGAGACAAGGGAAGAGATCATTAAATATATTTTTGAAGAGGAAAGAAAGAGCCGAAGAAAGGAAAGAGGGCTATGATGCCGAAAAAAATTCTCGTTGTTGATGATTCTGCACTCATGAGAAGGGTGCTTTGTGATATAATCAATTCAGACGAAAGATTTCATGTCGTCGCCAGAGCGACAAACGGTCTGGAGGCCTTCGACCTCTTGAGCAGAAACCGGTATGACGCCGTCGTGCTGGATGTAAACATGCCGAAGATGAACGGGCTGCAGCTTCTTGAGGAGCTGCGGAAGTTTAAGATTCCGGCGAGAGTCATGATGGCGAGCACGGATACGCGCGAGGGGGCAAAGCTGACGCTGGATGCGCTGGAGCTTGGCGCGCTCGATTTCATCCATAAGCCGGATTCCGCAAAGGACTGCCGCGTGGACAAGTTCAGGGAGAAATTCCTACAGATCCTCGAGGTCGTCGCGGACAGCAGGGATCCGGAGTTTGAGACGGAGGAGAAGCGGCAGGAAAACCGGCAGATCGCCAACAGGGTGGCGGACATCGCGAAGAAGTTTTCCACGAAGACGACGCCCGGGACGAAGATTGTCGCGATAGCGAGCTCTACGGGCGGACCCAAGGCGCTTCAGGAGGTGATCCCGAGGCTGCCGGCCGAGCTGGATGCGCCGGTGCTGCTGGTACAGCATATGCCGAAGGGGTTTACGGCTTCCCTTGCCGAGCGTCTGAATGACTTAAGCCCCATCCGCGTCAAGGAAGCGGAGGAGGGCGAGGAGCTTCAGAAGGGAACGGTCTATGTGGCGATGGGCGGAAGACATATGAATGTCAGCCGTGCGGGAACAAGATACCTGATTCATTACACGGACGAGCCCACGCGGGAAGGGGTCAGACCCAGCGCGAATTATATGTATGAGTCGCTTGCGGATACCGGCTACGACAGGATCGTCTGTGTCGTCATGACGGGCATGGGCGCGGACGGAACAGAGGGCATCAGAAATCTGGAGGCAAGAAAAAAGGCACATGTGATCTCACAGGATCAGGAGAGCTGCACGGTTTACGGTATGCCGAAGGCAGTCGCACAGGCAGGGCTTTCCGATCAGGTGGTGCCGTTAGAGCAGATCGCACAGGAAATTATTCTGCATGTGGGAGTCAGGGCACAGCAGACAGACGTAAGATCGTGACCAACGAAGAAAGGAATGGGAAAGAAGTATGGACGTAAGTCAATATCTCGAGATCTTCCTTGATGAGACCAAGGAACATTTACAAAATCTGAACACGCGGATTCTGGAGCTGGAGGCAGACCCGGAGGCTGCGGAGACGATCAACGAAATTTTCCGTGCCGCGCATTCGCTGAAGGGAATGGCGGGAACCATGGGGTATAAGAGGATGCAGACGCTTACCCATGACATGGAGAATGTGTTCTCGGAGGTGAGAAACGGCAACATTAAGGTTCAGCCGGAGATGATTGACGTGCTTTTCCGTTGCCTTGACGCTTTGGAGGAATACACGGATAACATACAGAGCACGGCGGATGAGGGAACGAACGGAAATGAGGAGCTGATCCGTCAGCTGAACGACATCTTAAACGGAAGCGGCGCGGGAAAAGCGGCGCCCGTACAGGAGCAGAAACAGGAAGCGCCGGATGTCTCCGGAGAAAAGTGGAATGAGATCAGACTCAACGACTCCCAGATCACGGTCATCCAAGAGGCGCAGAAGCAGGGCAAGAAGGTTTACGGATTGAACATCCGGATTCAGGAGAGCTGCATTCTGAAGGCGGCGAGGGCGTTCCTTGTCTTCAAGGCGGTTGAGGAGCAGGCGGAGATCATCGTCTCCGTGCCCAGCGCACAGGATGTGGAGGACGAGAAGTTTGACCGGGATTTCACGCTCATCGTGCTGTCCGACAGCGGGCTTGAGGAAGTGATCCGGGCTGCCGAGGACGTATCCGAGATCGAGCAGGTAACGGGAGCGCCGATCGTGCTGGAAAACAATACGCATTATCAGGAAAATCAGGAGGAAAAGGCGGCGCAGACCGAGGTACATACGGAGAGTAAGACGGAGCTGACCGCTGCGGCTGTTCCTGCGAAGAGCACACAGGCTGCCGCAAAGCAGGAGACGAAGAAGCAGACGCCGTCCAAGCCGGTCGTCAACCGTACCGTGCGCGTCGATATTGAAAAGCTGGATTCCCTGATGAACCTTGTCAGCGAGCTGATCATCGCGAAAAATTCGCTGGTATCCGTATCCAGTCAGGAACAGACGAACATGAACAGCGCGTTCAACGAGGAGATAGAGTATCTGGAGCAGGTTACGACAAATCTGCATGAGTCCGTCATGAAGGTTCGGATGGTGCCGATCGAGAGCGTTGTCAATAAATTCCCCAGAATGATCCGGGATCTGTCAAAGAAGCTTGACAAGAAGCTGGAGCTGTATATGTCGGGTGAGGAGACGGAGCTTGACCGTACCGTTGTGGACGAGATCGGCGACCCGCTGATGCATCTGCTCAGAAATTCCGCAGATCATGGCATCGAGTCCGCGGAAGTGCGTGCGCAGAGAGGAAAGCCGGCGCAGGGTTCTATTTTCCTCGATGCTTATCAGGACGGCAACAACGTTGTCATTGAGGTAAGGGATGACGGTAACGGTATTGATACGGAAGCGGTAAGGGCGAAAGCGATCGAGAGAGGAACGATCACGCCGGAACAGGCGGCGGGCATGAGCGAGAAGGAGATCATCAATCTGCTGTTCCTTCCCAGCTTCTCTACGGCAAAGCAGGTTACGGACGTTTCCGGAAGAGGCGTCGGACTGGATGTCGTCCGCTCCAAGATCGAATCCTTAAGCGGCGAGGTTGAGGTAAAGTCCAAGCTCGGTGTCGGCAGTACATGGACGATCCGTCTGCCGCTGACGCTTGCGATCATTCAGGCGCTGATGGTTGTGGTCGGCGACGAAAAGTATGCGATCTCCCTCGGCTCGATCCAGACGCTGGAGGATATTTCTCCCTCGGAGATCAAGCTGGTACAGAATAAGGAGGTCATCAATCTCCGCGGTCAGGTCATTCCGCTGATCCGTCTGAATCAGGTATTGGATATTGAGAGCAGGAAGGCACAGGACGAGAATCTGATCGTTGTCATTGTCAAGAAAGGCGACAGGATGGCGGGTCTGGTCATTGACGAGCTGATCGGACAGCAGGAAATCGTTATCAAGTCACTCGGAAAATATATCAGACAGTGCAAGTTTATCAGCGGTGCAACCATTCTCGGCGATGGAGAGATCGCACTGATCCTTGATGCCAACGCACTGATTTAGAAAGGGGATGCAAACAATATGGAACTCGCTATGAATACGGAGAAGGGGCTGCCCGAAGGAGAAAAGCATGTTCTTGAGACGACACAGTTTATCGTGATCCGGCTGGGCGAAGAGCAGTACGGAATCGACATCCGCAACATTGATAACATTGTCAGGATGCAGCCCATTACGAGAATCCCGAAGATGCCGTCCTATTTAAGGGGCGTGATCAATATGCGCGGTGAGGTGATTCCCGTGATCAGTATGCGCAGGAAGATGGGACTGGCGGACGACGAGATCACGAAAGCCACCAGAATCATTGTGCTCAAGCTGGAGCAGGAGGGCAATGTCGGCATTCTGGTCGATGAGGTGAAGGAGGTCGTGGAGCTGACTTCGGACGAGATTGAAAAGATCACCTATAACGCCAAGGAGGAGAAGGGAAGCCTGATCAGTGCGGTAGGAAAGCATGACGGCGAGCTGATCTCCCTGTTTGATCTGAATACGATCAGCCTGGAGGAGAACTAGGGTTTACACAAAGGAGATAAGTCCATGGGAGACATGAGCCTTGAGCAGGTTACGGAGAGCTATTACGACGTCCTGAAGGAGATAGGAAATATTGGCGCCGGCAATGCGATGACCGCGCTGGCGCAGATGCTGCAGAGCAAAGTTGACATGAGGGTGCCGCAGGTCAGGCTGCTTGAATTTTCAGAGGTCGGCGAGCTGATGGGCGGCGAGGAGCAGATCATGGCGGGCGTGCTGCTCGGTGTGGAAGGAGATATCACCGGAAGCATGATGTTCATGGTCGAAGAGAGCAGCGCAAGACACCTGATTCAGAAGATCACGATGGGAATGCTGCCTGAGGGCGCTGAGTTTGAGGAAATGGGTCTGTCAGCCATGAAGGAGCTTGGAAACATTATTACCGGCGCGTATCTCAACGCGCTGTCCACGCTCACGAACCTGAAGATTTTCCCGACGCCTCCGGCGCTGACCGTGGATATGGCGGGAGCGATTTTAAGCGTTCCTGCCATCCAGTTCGGCGTTTACGGAGACAATATCCTGTTGATCCAGTCGCAGTTTTATGATGAGGTGGAACTGGACGGATACTTTATACTGATTCCTGATATGGAGTCCTATTCAAAGATTCTGACGGCTTTAGGGCTGCCTGTAGCGTAAAACGAATTCGGGATAGAGGAACGGGATAAAGATATGAGCGAAATAATTAAGGTGGGAATGGCTGATTTAAAGACCTGCGTCAGCCCTGACGGCGTGACGACGCTGGGTCTGGGCTCCTGTGTCGGGATTGCTATCCGCGATCCGATGACAAAGGTGGGCGGACTGGCGCATATCATGCTGCCGGACAGCAGGACGATGAAGAATGCGCAGCAGAATATAGCAAAATTTGCGGATACCGGGATAGAAGAGCTTGTACGGCAGATGGAGCAGCTCGGCGCGAAGCGTGCGCGTATGGTTGCAAAGATTGCCGGCGGGGCAACGATGTTCGCCTTTCAGGGAAGCAGCAGCGGGGTCGGTCAGGTCGGCGACAGGAATGTTGAGGCGACTAAGGCGAAGCTGAAGGAGATGAAGATACCGATTCTGGCTGAGGATACAGGCGCAAATTACGGGCGCACGGTCGTTTTTTATCCGGAGAGCGGGGAGTTTCATATCCGTGCGGTCGGGAAGACGGAGACAATCATCTGACAAGGGGAAGACGGCTATGAACAGAAGAAATTTACCGCTGCTGCTGATGCTTCTGGCAGGAGCGGTTACATGTATCATTACTTTTATACAGGAATATACGCTGTCGGAGAGGCTGATGCTTCTGCTGTTTGTATTGGTTTTGTTTTATCTTCTCGGAAGTCTTCTCTCCTGGACGCTTACCTTTTTTGAAGATCAGAATGAGGAAAAGCGCAGGAAAGAGGAAGAAGCGCAGCAGGCTGCGGCGGAAGCGGAAGCAGACGCGCAGACGCAGGAAGAGGAAAAGGAAGATTCGGACAAGAGGGGAAGCGTAGGATAAACGAAAGGGGCGACGGGGTTCATGGATGAGGCAGCCAGAAAAAAACTTCTGGAGGAGTATTCCGGAACGAAATCACCGAAAACCAGAGAGAAGATCATTCTGGAGTATGCGCCGCTTGTAAAGGTCGTGGCGGGGCGGCTCGGAATGTATCTGGGGTACAATGTGGAATATGAGGATCTGGTGAGCTATGGGATTTTCGGACTGATCGATGCCATAGATAAGTTTGACTGCTTAAAGGACGTAAAATTTGAGACGTATGCCAGTCTGCGGATCAGAGGGGCAATTCTGGATCAGATCCGCAAAATGGACTGGATTCCCAGGACGATCCGACAGAAACAGAAAAAGATCGAGACGGTCATGCGGGAGATCGAACAGAGCACCGGACATGCGGCTTCGGAAGCGGAGATTGCGGAAAAGCTGGGGATTTCCGAGGAGGAATACCTCGACTGGCAGACGCAGATGAAGATCACGGGGATTGTCTCGTTGAATGAGTATATGGAGCAGGGAAGCGATGTGGCGCAGGATTATAACAGACATACCACGTCACGCTTTGAAGCGCCGGAGGAAAAGGTTGAGAAGGAAGAGCTTGCAAAGGTGTTGGGAGAAGCCCTAAAGCTCCTCACCGAGAAGGAGCAGAAGGTCATTACGCTCTACTATTACGAAGAGCTGACCTTAAAGGAGATCAGCAATATCCTTGAGGTGTCGGAATCACGGGTTTCGCAGCTCCACACGCGGGCGCTTCAGAAGATGAAGCAGAAAATGGGAAGTTACATGGGCATTCTGACAGATAACTGATGATGTGCTGATGGAGAAACGGCTATGAAAAACGGGTATTTTCGGCTGGTGAATTGGGAAGGCGGCTATGGCTTGAGAGTGTATCCGCCGGAGGGGGCAGGAGAAGAGGTCCGGGTACAGGAGATCCTGGAATATCTGGACGGCTTCGGAATTGCCTATGAGAGAAGCAGACTGGAGCTGTTTCTGCTGGATCCTGCGGACGGCGTATGCCGTCTGGGAAAGGGAGCGTGTCCCTGTTATCCGGAATCCTATAAGCTGGATATCTCGGGGGACGGGATGCTTGTCACGGTCAGATTCCTTCCGCCGACGGAGGGCGGAAGCCGCTTAAGCTACAATGATTTTCTGCGCGATCTCAGGATGCGCAATATCGTATTCGGTATCCGGATGGAGGAGATTCAGCAGCACTTCCAGTCGGACGGTATTTACTGCACGGATATGCTTCTGGCAAAGGGTAAGGAACCCGTTCCGGGAACGGATGCCGGGATAGAATACTTTTTTGACACGGAGGAGCATCGGCGTCCGCAGGTTCGGGAAGACGGCAGCGTAGATTATCATAAGCTTACGACGATCAACCAGTGCCGTAAGGGAGATGCGCTGGCGCGGATCATTCCGGAGGTGCCGGGAATTGACGGAAGCGATGTGTTCGGGAAGAGCATCCGTGCGAAGGAGCCGAAGCGCGCCGTACTGAAATTCGGCAGAAATATTTCGCTTTCGGAGGATCGGCGGACGATCCATACGATGGTGGACGGACATGTGACGCTGACGGAGGGAAAGGTCTTTGTATCGGATGTCTATGCGGTGAATGATGTCGATGTCTCCACGGGAAATCTGGAGTACGAGGGCAGCATTCAGATTCACGGAAATGTCACGGCGGGATTTGAGGTCAAGGCGGGCGGCAATGTCGTTGTCGAGGGACTTGTCGAGAACGCGAAGATCGTCGCGGGCGGCAATATCGTGATTGCAAAGGGCATGAACGGCGCTTCGACCGGACTTTTGAAGGCGGGCGGGGATGTCGTTGTAAAGTTTCTGGAGAATGCGCGTGTGATCGCGGGCGGCTATATCCATACGGAAGCGATCCTGCACAGCAGGGTCTCGGCTGGCAGCGAGGTCGTTGTGGAAGGCAGAAAGGGTCTGATCGTCGGCGGCTATGTCCAGGCGGCGAACCGGATCGAGGCAAAAAACATCGGGGCAAGCATGGGATCACCGACCGTTCTCGAGGTAGGGGTCAATCCGTTCGTCAGAGAGCAGTACAATAAGCTGGAGAAGGCTGTCGCGGAGACGACGAAGGCGCTTCAGAATGCGGAACCCGTGGCGAAGTCTGCGAAGGAAAAACAGGCGCAGGGCGTACAGTTTTCTCCTGCGCAGCTGGAATATATCAGAACCGTGAATGAGACCGTGAAGCAGAAATCCTCTGAGCTGGAGCAGCTGCAGAACCGTCTGGAAAAGCTGCGCAAAATGATGGAGACGCAGCGGGCGGCAGAGGTTGTCGTCAACAACGAGATGTTCCCGGGGACGACCATCATCATAGGGGATGCGGCGCGTACCATACAGACCGGATATCATTACTGCAAATTTATCAGGGAGCAGGGAGAGGTCAGAATGGCGGCGCGGTAAAGCAGGAAATGAAAATAAGAGAGCCGCAAAGGGCGGTCCGGGGGTGTAGGTATGGCATTCGGTTCCATTGAACTGACGACAATTTCAAGAGCACAGGATTATTCTGCCGTAAAGCAGAATGAGGACAATAAGGGACAGCTTCTTCAGGGAAACGGCATGGTTCAGGTGGAAAAGCATGAACAGCAGCAGACGAGAGAGGTTCACGGCGGCAGCAATGTCGAATGGTATGAGAAGCGCCCGGATGCAAGGGAAAAGGGAAACGGCTCCTACAGCGGCGACGGCGGGAAAAAACGGAAGAAAACTGCCGGAGAACAGGCGGCAAAGGGAAAGAACGGCGTGCGGCAGGGGTTTGACATAAAAATCTGATCCTGTCGTGCGCGGCAGATACGAAAAGGAATGCGGAAATGGGAATCATGGAAATCGTCCTGCTGGCTGCAGGCGGAATCATATTTGTATTGAGCTTCCTGATACCGGGCGGAAAGGAAACGGGATCGGGATTGTCAAAGGAGATGGCGGAAAAGGAGCTGTCTGACAGGATCGCAGCCGAGATGGAAAAGCTCAAAGGGCAGATCGGTGAGGCTGCGGATGAAGCGGCAGGGGATGCGACGGAAAAAGCGGAGCGGGCGTTAGAGCGTCTGACGAATGAGAAGATCATGGCGGTAAATGAGTATTCGGATACGGTGCTTGCCGAGATTCATAAAAACCATGAGGAAGCCATGTTCCTGTACGACATGCTCAACAGTAAGCACAGCAATCTGAAGGATACGGTGTCTGAGGTAACGCGTACCGTAAAGGAAGCGGAGGAAGCCGTGTCCGGCATCCGGCTTCTTGTGGCGGAGGAAAAACCGCAGGAGGATGTGTCTGCGGAAGCGATGCCCGTAGCGGAAGAGGCGGCTGCGGAAGCGGTACCGGAAACGGGAGAGGAGCTTCCGGAGGCGGAACGCTGCAACAGCAACGACAGCATTCTGGAGCTGTACAGGCAGGGAAAGACAAAGATCGCGATTGCACAGGAGCTTGGGCTGGGCGTCGGCGAGGTAGCGCTTGTGCTCAATCTGTTTCAGGAGCAGCAGTCAGACGGGAGATAAGAGAAGTGAAGCTGAAATATTATCTGAGAGGGCTGGGGATCGGCATGGTCGTGACGGCTCTCATCATGGGAATTGTCACCGGAGAGCAGGGTGCGCTGACGGATGCGGAGATCAAGGCGGCGGCGCTGAAGCTCGGCATGGTAGAGAGTGAATCCTTGAAGCTTTCGGATCTTCCGCAGGGAACGGCGAAGCCGGGCGGCGGAAGC
>CAZVWN010000001.1:0-42167 GCA_964631065.1 uncultured Acetatifactor sp. | reverse complement strand
CGGGAATGCGCGTGCGCGAGAGAAGCGGCAAGGGAAGCGAGAGAGGATGTAAGAGAGGCAATCCGGGATGCAAGGAATGCCGGAGAGCGGGAACAGGCGGCGTGCGACGGCATGGTTCCTCCGCCCTGGCAGGAGTATCCGCCGATGCCGAGACGCGACGGCGACTGTGACTGCGGGAGAAATTAAAAACAGCTTTGGAAAAAGAAAAGACGGATGAAGCGGCTGCCTCATCCGTCTTTTTTTGTCGGAATCATCCTGTTTTTATAAGGGTCTGTTTAGTTTGACATAATCTCTTTCCAGACGTTGTTGTAAAGCTCGTCGCCGTCCTCGCCGAGATAGTGGAAGGTTTCCAGACTGTACTGGGAGAGATCCGGGAAAGCAACCTTGGAATTGCGGATGTCCTCGTCCGCAATCTGTTCCTGTGCGACCGTGTTCGGCGTGGAATAGGTAATATACTCAAAGTTCATCAGCGCGATATCGCCGCGGCACATAAAGTCGATGAACTTTTCCGCGTTTTCCTTATTGGGAGCGTTCTTCGGGATGACCCAGCCGTCGATCCAGACGTTGGAGCCTTCCTCGGGAACGACATATTCGAGGTCGGGATTTTCACGCTTCGTATAGATCGCTTCGCCGGAATAGATGACGCCGATCGCCGCCTCACCGCCGATCATCTTATCGCGGACCTGATCGACAACATACGCCTGTACAAGCGGCTTCTGCGCGATCAGGGCTTCCTTCGCCTCTGCAAGCTCCGCCTCGTCTAAGGTATTCATGGAATACCCCTTTAGCTTCAGGCCGACCATGAGCAGATCACGGACGGAATCCTGCATCAGGATGTTGTCTGCATACTTTTCATCCCAAAGGATCGACCAGCTCGTTACCGGCTCGTCCACCATGGTCGTATTGTAGAGGATGCCGACGGTTCCCCAGCAGTAGGGTACACAGTAGCTGTTTTCCGGATCAAATTCCCGGCACTGTTCATAGTACTGTTCGCCGATGTTTGCCTTCGCGTTCGGCATGTTGTCAAAGTTCAGCTCCTGTAAGAGGTCGTTTTGGATCATCTTGTCGATCATGTAATCGGAAGGGCAGATGACGTCATAAGCGGAAGAGCCTGCCTCGACCTTCGGATACATCGCCTCGTTCGTCTCGAACTCATCATAGACGACCTTAATTCCGGTCTCCTCCTCAAACATCTCAATCGTCGCGGAATCTATGTACTCGCCCCAGTTGTAGACATAGACTACGCCGTTTTCCCCGCCGCTTTCCTTGCCGCAGCCGCTAAGGCAGCCGACGGTAAGAGCGCCGCAGAGCAGCAGTGCAGTTACTTTTTTCATAATGTTTCCTCCTCAAATTCTGATTTATTTTTTATTCTGCTTCGGATGATAATTTACCAGCAGCAGAAGAATCAGCACCGAGACAAAGATGATGGCGGAGAGTGCGTACATCTCCGGCTTGATTCCTTTTTTGACCTCCGTGTAGATCTTGGTGGAGAGGGTGTCGATTCCGGGTCCCTTTGTAAAGTGCGTGATGATAAAATCATCCAGCGACATCGTAAACGCCATCAGAAAGCCGGAAAGGATGCCGGGGAGCAGATCCGGGAAGACCACCTTAAAAAATGCGCGCAGCCGGGAAGCCCCGAGATCCATTGCCGCCTCGTAGGTATGGGGATTCAGCTGCTTCATCCTGGGCATGACGCTTAGGATGACGTAAGGGATGTTAAAGGTGATGTGCGCCAGCAGGATCGTGAGGAAGCCGAATTTGATCCCGAGACTGATAAAGAGCAGCATCAGGGAGATGCCGGTCACGATCTCGGCGTTCAGCATCGGAATGTTTGCGATCCCAAGGCTGATGGCGCGGAACTTACGGTTCATGGACTGCATGGCGATACAGGCGATCGTCCCGATAAGCGTGGAGATGACCGCGGAGAGCAGCGCGATGGCGAGCGTATTCCAGAGCGCCTGTAAAATCACCTCATTTTCAAAAAGGCTCTGATACCATTTTAAGGTAAAGCCGCCCCATTTTGCCCTCGTCTTGCTCGCGTTGAAGGAAAGGACGATCAGCGTGACGATCGGGGCATAGAGGAAGATAAAAATGAGTCCGATATAAATGTTTTTCAATGCGTTTTTCATATGGCATTCGCCTCCCCGTCCTTATCGGTAACGACACTGATCACCATATTAAAGATAATGAACAGCATCAGCACGATAGAGAGTCCGCTTCCCAGATGCCAGTTGCCCGTCTGGGTAAATTCCTGCTCAATGACGTTGCCGATTAACAGGATCTTGCTGCCGCCGAGGATCTTCGAGATGACGAAGGTTGTCAGCGCGGGAACAAAGACCATGGTGATGCCGCTGATCACGCCGGGAATGCTTAACGGGAAGATGATCTTAAAAAAGGTCTGCACACTGTTCGCACCGAGATCCCTCGCGGCATTTATCATATTGACGTCAATTTTTACCAGCACATTGTAGATCGGCAGCACCATAAACGGCAGGAAATTGTAAACCATGCCCAGCACGATCGCCGCCGGCGTATTGATGATATTTAAGGTCGGCAGATGCAGCAGCTTTAACAGACTGTTGATCACGCCCGTTTTTTCCAGCAGGGTCTGCCACGCAAGCGTGCGGAGCAGGAAATTCATCCACATCGGCAGGATGAAGATGAGCACGATAAAGGAATGACTGTTGGAGCTTGTCCGGCTTAAGATCATGGCAAGCGGATAGGCAAGCAGGAAACAGATCAGTGTGCTCACGATGGACAGCCGGATCGCCTCCCGGAGCGCCTTGGAATGCTCCGGCGTTGCGATCGCTGCGATATTACTTAAGGTAAAGGCTCCGTTTTTGTCGGTCAGTCCGTAATAAAAGACCATGCAGAGCGGCACGATGATGAACAGTGCCGACCAGAAGAGAAACGGAAGCGACAGCAGTTTTTTATTCATTGACACCTACCGCCTCCTCATCCTCAGACTCCGGCTTGTTCATGATCTGGATATTATAGGGATCGACCCGGACGCCGACAGCCGTTCCGACGGGGTACATCTTTGTCGAGTGAACAAGCCATTCATAGCCGTTCGCCATAACCTCCATCTCGTAGTGTACGCCCTTGAAGATGATGTTTGTCACAACGCCGTCAAGGGTGCCCCCGCCGGGCTCCGTCAGCTCGACATCCTCCGGACGGATCACGGCATCAACCGGTCTGTTGGTACCGAAGCCCTCGTCCACACAGGCGAAGCGCGCGCCGAGGATCTCGACGAGCCTGTCCTGCAGCATGGTCGCCCCGAGGATGTTGCTGTCGCCGATAAAGTCGGCGACGAAGGCGTTTTCCGGCTCATTGTAGATCTTTTCGGGGGAGCCGATCTGCTGGATATAGCCCTGGTTCATGACGACGATCGTATCCGACATGGTGAGCGCCTCCTCCTGATCGTGGGTAACGTAAATAAAGGTGATCCCCAGCTCGTTTTTCAGGCGGATCAGCTCATACTGCATGTCCTGACGCAGCTTTAAGTCGAGTGCGCCGAGCGGCTCGTCGAGCAGAAGAAGCTTCGGCTCGTTTACGATGGCGCGCGCGATCGCGATACGCTGCTGCTGGCCGCCGCTCAAGGAGTCGGGCATACGGTGCTCGTAGCCGTCGAGATTTACCAGCTTTAAGGCATATTTAATTTTATCATTTATGTAAGCTTTGCTCTTCCCGGCAATCTTTAAGCCGAAGGCAATGTTTTCCGCGACATCCATATGGGTAAAAAGGGCATACTTCTGGAAGACGGTATTTAAGTTGCGCTTATTCGGGGGAAGATTCGTGATATCCCTTCCCTCAAAGATCACCTGTCCTTTGTCGGGCTTTTCAAAGCCGCCGAGAATGCGGAGCGTCGTAGTCTTTCCGCAGCCGCTGGGACCTAACAGGGTCAGAAACTCATTCTGGCGGATATAGAGATTCAGCTCATCCAGGATCAGCTGTCCGTCATAGGATTTTGAGATATTGACCAGATCAACAAGAGCATCTTTCATGTTAACACCGTGCCTTTCCGTAACCTGTCCGTACAAGAGCTGACAGGCACAAAACTGCGTGTGAAAAAGAAGCTTCACACGAATCCCTCTTCGGTAAATATGCATACGCATACTGCATTAAATTGTATCTATTTCCATACAGAAAGTCAACGAATATTTCATATGATTTTTTTTTGACCCGCGCCCCGTTTTATGCTATGATAAAAATGTACGTGCGGAGTCTTTGCAATCTGTTTTAAGAGGATTCCGAAAGTACCTAAAAAAAGGAGGGCTTCCGGCATGGAAAAAGAAAAGTATGTGGCATATGTCTCCACCTATACGCAGGGAGACAGTCACGGCATCAAAATATATGACGTCGATATGGAAAACGGGCGCTTTATCGGGAAGGATCAGGTCGAGATCACCAACTCATCCTATGTGACGCTTTCGCACAACGGGAAGTATCTCTACTCCATTACGGATTTCGGCGTGGAGTCCTACCGGATCCGGAAGGACGGCGGGCTGGAGCTTTTGAATTTTGCGCCGATCAACGGCATGAGAGGCTGCTATGTCTCTACGGATTATACGGACGGGTATCTGTTTGTCGCGGGATATCACGACGGAAAGCTGACGGTGCTCAGGCTGAAGGAGGACGGCTCGATCGGCGAGATCACGGATGAGATTTTCCATAAGGGGCTGGGAAGTCTTGCGGACAGAAATTTCAGACCGCATATCAACTGCGCGAGAATGACGCATGACAACAGATATCTTCTGGTCGCGGATCAGGGCATGGATCATGTCAACGTCTACCGCTTTGATGCAGAAAACGGAAAGGTCGTGCTCGCGGATGTCATCAGAAGCGAGATGGAGTCCGCGCCGAGACACATCAAGATTTCGAAGGACGGCAGATTTCTCTATATCGTGCATGAGTGGAAATGCTATATTGACGTTTATTCCTATGAGGACAGAAACGGGCAGCCGGAGTTTGAGAAGATCCAGACCGTGGAGACGGCGAAGGTCGAGCGCGGAAGCTCCAACGCGACCAGCGCCCTGACGTTTTCGGAGGATCATAAGTATCTTTTGAGCACGGTTGCGGGAGATAATGCGGCGGTTCTGTTTTCCGTGGATGAGAAGAGCGGTATGCTGACAAAGATCTTTTCGCTTCCCGTCAGCGGGGAATACCCGAAGGATGCGGCATTATTCCCGAATAATAAGTATCTGGTATCCCTGAACCATGAATCAAACGACCTGACCTTTTTCCATGTGGACATTGAGAAGGGAACGCTGATCATGAACGGTGCGCCGATTAAGGTGGATGTGCCCAACTGCATCATCTTCCATAAAATTTCCTAAAGACCCAAAGAGCCGGCAATACACAGCTTTGTGCATTGCCGGCTCTTTTTTTGCGGTGCGCCCGGACGGCGCATTTTGGTTTTCATGGCGCATAGGTCAGCGTCCGTAGAAATCAGCGATCCGGTCAACTCTTGCCGACATGTTGATCAGCAGGGCATCCAGCAGGGTCAGCGCGGTCATGCACTCTAAGACGACGACGGCGCGCGGAAGAATGACGGGATCGTGTCTGCCCTTGATCTGTACGCTGATTTCTTCGCCCGCTTTGTTTACCGTCTGCTGGGGGCGGAAGATGGAGGGGGTCGGCTTGACGTGCGCGCGGATCAGAATGCGGCTGCCGTCGCTGATGCCGCCGAGAATGCCGCCGGCATGGTTGGTCAGCTTTCTGATTTTTCCGTTTTCGTCGAGACCGAAGGCATCATTGTTTTCGCTGCCTGTTCTGCGCGATACCGCACAGCCGTCGCCGATCTCTACCGCCTTGACGGCGCCGATGGACATGACGGCTTTTGCGAGGTTTGCATCCAGCTTTTCAAACACGGGATCGCCGACGCCGGCGGGAAGTCCTTCTACAAAGCATTCCATGCAGCCGCCGACGGAATCCCCTTCCGCTTTTTTCTGTTCCAGCCAGGCGACGGCTCTTTTATCCGCCTCGCTGTCCGGCATTGCCGTCGGGGTGGAGAGGATGCAGGACGGATCAAAGCGCGACGGGTCGGCCTCGACCGGACCGATGGAGCGCGTATAGGCGCAGACCCGGATCCCGAGCTGCGATAAGAGCTTTGCCGCGACCGCGCCCGCTGCGACGCGTCCGATCGTTTCTCTTCCCGAAGAACGTCCGCCGCCGCGATAATCGCGGAAGCCGTATTTTTCGTCAAAGGTATAGTCGGCGTGACCGGGGCGGTAGTAGGAAGCGATCTCACCGTAATCGGCGGAGCGCTGGGAGGTGTTTCTGACCATCAGCGAGATCGGGGTACCCGTAGTCCTGCCCTCAAACACGCCGGAGAGGATTTCAACGCAGTCGTCCTCTTTTCTGGGGGTTGTCAGGCTGCCGGTTCCGGGCTTTCGGCGATCCAGATATCTCTGAATGTCTGCTTCCGAGAGGGAAAGCCCCGCAGGGCAGCCGTCGATGACGACGCCGAGCGCTTTGCCGTGGGATTCTCCCCATGTCGTGATCCTGAATAATGTTCCGAATGTTGAACCTGCCATATGAAGCCTCGTTTCTGTGCGGTCTGCCGTGAAGAGTCTGCGGAAGCCGTCTTTTTTTACGGCTCATTTTACCGTATCCTGCCGGAAATGACAAGGCGCACTTTTACGGACTTTTTGAAAAAATGGGTGTACTTTTTGGAAAAGTATGATATGCTGAATATAGTTTTGAAAGAAAAAGCGTATTTATGTCGGGATAAGGATAACAGTACGGATGAAAATGTCGCCGGAGGAGAGGTTTCGCAGGAAGCTTTCCGTGATTGGAAAAAAGAATAGGTTCTGCAGATTGCCGGTCATTCCCGTCCTGGCTCTGGGGATGTTCTTTTTTCATGCCGTCTCGTATTTTCGGGGGAACGGGAAGCGCTTTGCCACGCTGGGCGTTATCCTGCTGTTTTCCGTGGTATACAGCAGCTTTTCCTTTCCGGCGTTTCTGACGGGAGACAGCGCGGAAAACGTATGGAATCCCATCTCTGATGAGGCGCAGGATATCGAGCTGGCGGCAGTGGAGGAGATCGATCTGACGCGGATCAGGCTGCTGGAGGATGAGGATGTCCTGCTGGAGGGGGAGGAGCTTCCGGAGACGGCGCACGGCACGGATGCCGGAACCCGCTACAGTACTGCGGATATTCTGGAATATAATCAGGATCGCCCTGCGGCGGAGGAAGAGCAGGAAAGAGAGCGGGAGAACGACGGGAAGGATTATTCCGATTTCTGCTTTGAGGAGGATGACTGGCGGCTGATCCTGATCAATAAGCAGCATTCCATTCCCGACGGCTATGAGGAGCAGGTGCCTTTGGGAAACATTCATACGATGAAGGGCATCATGCATTGCGACGAGCGGATCATCGACGATCTGCTTGATATGATCCGGGCGGCGAAGGACGACGGCGTGACGCTTGAGATCTGCTCCCCGTACAGGGATCTGGAATATCAGGAGATGCTGTTTAACCGAAAGATCAAAAAGTATATGAACCGCGGACTGTCCTACATGGAGGCATATCAGCTTACCGGTCAGGCAGTCACCGTACCGAATGCCAGTGAGCACCAGATCGGACTGGCGTTAGATATCGTAACGGATACCTATGTGGTTCTGGACGAGGGATTTGCGGATACGGACGCGGGCAGATGGCTTGCAGAGAACAGCTGTGATTACGGCTTTATCCTGCGTTATCCGAAGGGGAAGGAGGATATCACGGGAATCGAGTATGAGCCGTGGCATTTCCGCTATGTCGGCGTGGAGGCGGCGACCCTGATCACGGCGCAGGGAATTACGCTGGAAGAATTTTGGGAGGAATATTTTTAATATGTATCGGATTTTGAAGCAGGAGGGCAGGGCGAAGAGAGCGGAGCTTACGACGGTTCACGGCGTGATTCAGACGCCGGTATTTATGAATGTCGGAACGGTCGCCGCGATCAAGGGAGCCGTTGCCACCTCCGATCTGGAAGAGATCAAAACACAGGTAGAGCTGTCGAACACCTATCATCTCCATGTACGCCCCGGGGATGAGGTGGTAAAAAAGCTGGGCGGTCTGCATAAGTTTATGTCGTGGAATAAGCCGATTCTGACGGATTCCGGCGGATTTCAGGTTTTTTCTCTCGCGGGCTTAAGAAAAATCAAGGAAGAGGGCGTGTATTTCCATTCCCACATCGACGGACATAAGATTTTCATGGGTCCGGAGGAGAGCATGCAGATCCAGTCGAATCTCGCCTCCACGATTGCCATGGCGTTTGACGAATGCGCACCGAGTAAGGCGGACAGAGCCTATGTACAGAATTCCGTCGAGCGCACGACAAGATGGCTGGAGCGCTGTAAGCGGGAGATGCGCCGGTTAAATTCGCTGGACGACACGATCAATAAGAATCAGCTTCTCTTCGGCATCAATCAGGGCGCGGTTTATCCCGATATCCGGATTGAGCACGCAAAGCGGATTTCCGAGCTGGAGCTGGACGGATATGCGGTCGGCGGGCTTGCGGTCGGCGAGACGCATGAGGAGATGTATCATATTCTGGATGAGGTGGTCCCCTTCCTGCCGAAGGAGAAGCCGACTTACTTAATGGGCGTGGGAACGCCGGCAAACATCCTTGAGGGCGTGGAGCGCGGCGTGGATTTCTTTGACTGCGTTTACCCGAGCCGTAACGGCAGACACGGGCATCTTTACACGAACCATGGAAAGATCAATCTCTTTAACGCAAAGTACGAGACGGACGAGAGGCCGATCGAGGAGGGCTGCGGCTGCCCGGCGTGCAGGAGATATTCCAGAGCGTACATCAGACATCTCTTAAAGGCGAAGGAAATGCTGGGGATGCGTCTGTGCGTGCTGCATAACCTTTATTTCTACAATACGATGACGGAAGAGATCCGGGATGCGCTGGATGAGGGACGCTTTGCGGCATATAAGAAGCAGAAGCTTGCGTGCGTTCTGCCGCAGGAATGAGAAAGGCGGAAAATGCCCTGATTCCGGAACGCAAAACCATTAAAAAAGCATAAACTACTTGCCTGACGGACGCTTTTTGTGTATCATGTCTTTTGGAAAGCGGCAAAATGCGGCTGTAAAATAAAAGAAGGATGGAGAACAGAATGGGAATTTTATTGACAGATGGAACGACAGCGGAGGGAGGCTCCGTCGGAAGCCTGATTATGATGATAGCGGTATATGCGATCTTCTTTTTCGCAATGTGGTTTTTCTTCTTCAGACCCCAGAGCAAGGAAAAGAAGAAGATGGCGGCAATGCTGGCGCAGCTGGAGATCGGCGACTGCGTACTGACGACGTCCGGCTTCTACGGTATCATCATCGACATTCCGGATGATACGACCGTGATCGTGGAGTTCGGCAACAACAAAAACTGCCGTATCCCGATGGACAAGCAGGCGATCAGCAGGGTGGAGAAGCCCGCTGACGGTCAGGCAAATTAAAAACAGCCGGAAATAAAGAAAGATCAATTTATGAGGGCAGTGCCGTAAGGCATTGTCCTTTTCTTTGATTCATTGTAAGATAAGGTTGAAATTTGCCGTTTTTTCCGTTATTATAGTAGGAAAATGTCTTTTACACTGTGAAACGGCAGAGCATAAGGAGAAGAAGCGTATGGAGTTGCATATTACCTGTATTCCCGGAGACGGGATCGGTCCGGAGATCGTCGCGGAGGCGAAAAAGGTTCTGGAAAAGGTGGCGGAGGTGTTCGGCCATAAGATGATTTTTGAGGACATTCTGATGGGCGGGGCATCCATTGATGTTCACGGCGTACCGCTGACGGAGGAAGCCGTTGCGAAGGCGAAGGCGGCGGATGCCGTGCTGATGGGTTCGATCGGCGGCGACACGACCACCTCCCCCTGGTATCGGCTGCCGCCCAATTTACGTCCGGAGGCGGGACTGCTTGCCATCCGCAAGGCGCTGAATCTGTTTGCAAATCTGCGGCCGGCGGTTTTATACGACGAGCTGGCTGCGGCGTGCCCGTTAAAGGAAGAGATCAGCAAAGCGGGCTTTGACATGCTGATCATGCGGGAGCTGACCGGCGGTCTGTATTTCGGTGAGAGAAAGACGATCGAGGAAAACGGCGTGAAAAAGGCGATCGACACGCTTTCCTATGATGAAAATGAGATCAGACGGATCGCCATCAAGGGCTTTGACATCGCAAGGAAGCGCAGAAAGAAAGTGACGAGCGTGGACAAGGCGAACGTGCTGGATTCCTCGAGACTCTGGAGAAAGGTGGTCGAGGAGGTTGCGAAGGATTATCCGGATGTGACGCTGGAGCATATGCTGGTTGACAACTGTGCGATGCAGCTCGTAAGGGATCCCGCGCAGTTTGACGTCATCCTGACGGAGAACATGTTCGGCGACATCCTTTCCGACGAGGCGAGCATGGTGACGGGTTCGATCGGGATGCTTGCCAGCGCCAGCTTAAACGATACGAAATTCGGGCTCTACGAGCCGAGCCACGGCTCCGCGCCGGATATCGCGGGAAAGGATATCGCGAACCCGATCGCGACCGTTTTGAGCGCGGCGATGATGCTCCGCTACAGCTTCGACCTCGACAGGGAGGCGGATGCCGTGGAGGCGGCGGTAAAACAGGTGTTAAAGGACGGCTACCGCACGGGCGACATCATGTCCGAGGGCTGCGTAAGGGTCGGCTGTTCTAAGATGGGAAGTCTGCTGGCAGAGCGGATCGTGAAGTAAAAAATGCACTGTGGCGGTCTGTGCAGCACAAATTTTGAAGCTGTCTGAAGTGCAGGATAAAGGGAGGAAGAAATGATGACAAGTGATAATGCAAGAGCCGGCATGCAGCAGGCACCGGCGAGAAGTCTGTTCAACGCACTCGGCTTTACGCCGGAGGAGATGACAAAGCCCATGGTCGGCATCGTCAGCTCCTATAATGAGATCGTTCCCGGACATATGAATATCGACAAGATCGTGGATGCCGTAAAGCTCGGGGTTGCCGAGGCGGGCGGCGTACCCGTTGTCTTCCCGGCGATCGCGGTCTGCGACGGCATCGCCATGGGGCATGTCGGCATGAAATATTCCCTTGTAACGCGCGACCTGATCGCGGATTCTACGGAATGTATGGCGATCGCCCATCAGTTTGACGCGCTCGTCATGGTGCCGAACTGTGACAAGAACGTGCCGGGACTTTTAATGGCGGCGGCGAGACTGAATCTGCCGACGGTATTTGTATCGGGAGGACCGATGCTCGCAGGACACGTCAAGGGACAGAAGAGAAGCCTCTCCTCAATGTTCGAGGCGGTCGGCTCTTACGCGGCGGGAACCATGACCGAAGAGGATGTCTGCGAATTTGAGAACAAGGTCTGCCCGACCTGCGGCTCCTGTTCCGGCATGTATACGGCAAACTCCATGAACTGTCTGACGGAGGCGCTCGGCATGGGACTTCGCGGAAACGGAACGATCCCTGCGGTTTACTCCGACAGGATCCGGCTGGCAAAGCACGCGGGCATGGCAGTTATGGAGCTGTTTCGGAAAAATATCCGCGCGCGCGACATCATCACAAAGGATGCCATTCTGAATGCGCTGACCGTGGATATGGCGCTCGGCTGCTCGACGAACTCCATGCTGCATCTTCCGGCGATCGCGCATGAGATCGGCTTTGACTTTGACATCAGCTTTGCAAACCCGATCAGTGAGAAGACACCGAACCTCTGTCATCTTGCGCCGGCAGGTCCGACCTATATGGAGGACTTAAACGAGGCGGGCGGTGTTTACGCCGTCATGAAGGAGCTTGCGGATATCGGACTGCTGCATACGGACTGCATGACCGTGACCGGAAGGACGATCGGCGAGAACATTGCGGGAGCCGTCAACAAAAATCCCGAGGTGATCAGACCCGTTGACAATCCGTACAGTAAGACAGGGGGGCTTGCGGTATTAAAGGGAAATCTTGCGCCGGACGGCTCCGTCGTCAAGCGTTCCGCGGTTGTGGAGGAGATGATGGTTCATGAGGGACCGGCGAGAGTCTTCGACTGCGAGGAGGATGCCATCGCGGCGATCAAGGGCGGAAAGATCGTTGCGGGGGATGTCGTTGTCATCCGTTACGAAGGTCCTAAAGGCGGACCCGGTATGCGCGAGATGCTGAATCCGACCTCTGCCATCGCGGGGATGGGACTGGGAAGCAGCGTTGCGCTGATCACGGACGGCAGATTTTCCGGCGCATCCAGAGGCGCTTCCATCGGACATGTCTCTCCCGAGGCGGCGGTCTGCGGACCGATCGCACTGGTTGAGGAGGGCGATATCATCAGCATCAACATTCCTAAGCTTTCGTTAAACGTAAAGGTTTCGGACGAGGAGCTTGCGGCGCGCCGCGCAAAGTGGCAGCCGAGAACGCCCGCAGTGACGACGGGATATCTCTCCCGGTACTGCGAGCTGGTAACGAGCGGAAACCGGGGGGCGATTCTGGAGATCCCGGGAAAAAACGGAAGCAATCAGTGATAAACGGAGGTCAGACATGCAGTTAAACGGTTCGGAAATAGTAGTGGAATGCCTGAAGGAACAGGGAGTGGATACGGTTTTCGGTTATCCGGGAGGCACGATCTTAAATATCTATGACGCACTTTATAAGCACAGCGGCGAGATCCGCCATATATTGACGTCCCATGAGCAGGGTGCGGCGCATGCGGCGGACGGGTATGCGAGGGCGACGGGAAAGGTCGGCGTCTGTCTTGCGACGAGCGGACCGGGCGCGACGAATCTGGTAACGGGAATCGCGACGGCGTATATGGATTCCGTGCCGATGGTTGCGATCACGGCGAATGTCACGCTGCCGATGCTCGGCAAGGATACCTTTCAGGAGGTGGATATCGCGGGCGTTACCATGCCGATCACAAAGCACGGATATATCGTAAAAAATGTCGCGGATCTCGCCCCGACGTTAAGAAAGGCTTTTGACATTGCAAGGAGCGGCCGCCCGGGTCCCGTGCTGGTCGATATCACGAAGGACGTTACGGCTGCCGTGTGCGAGTATACGCCCGAGAAGCCTGTCGGGCGACAGGAGAAGATAACCTGGACGGAGGATGAGCTGGATGAGCTGGCAGGATATATCAATGCGTCAGAAAAGCCCTTCATTTATCTCGGCGGCGGCGCGGTCATTTCCGATGCGTGCGGGGAGGTCGCGGCGTTCGCGGAGCTGATCGACGCGCCGGTCTGCGATACCCTGATGGCGAAGGGCGCGTTTGACGGAAACAGCGACCGTTATACCGGAATGATCGGTATGCACGGCACAAAGGCATCCAACCTCGGCGTGAGCGACTGCGATCTTCTGATCGCGCTCGGCGCGAGATTTTCCGACCGTGTTACGGGAAATCCGAAGAAGTTTGCGGAGCACGCGAAGATCATCCAGATCGACATTGATGCGGCGGAGATCAACAAGAATATCCGTGTCAATGCCGGCGTTGTCGGAAATTTAAAGACGGTTCTGGCGCAGTTAAACAAAAAGCTGACAAAGCAGGAGCATCCCGCATGGATGGCGCAGATACGCGGACTGAAGGAGAAGTATCCGTTAAAGTACGACGACGGGCAGCTTTCCTGTCCGTACATCATTGAGATGATCGATCAGGTAACGGGCGGAGACGCTCTGATCACAACGGATGTCGGACAGCATCAGATGTGGGCGGCGCAGTATTTCCATTACACAAAGCCCCGCACCTTCCTTTCCTCCGGCGGGCTCGGAACGATGGGATATGGTCTCGGCGCGTGCATCGGCGCACAGGTCGGACAGCCGGATAAGATCTGCTTCAACATTTCCGGGGACGGGTGCTTCCGCATGAACATGAACGAGCTGGCGACGGCGAGCCGCTACAACATTCCGGTCATCGAGGTCGTGATGAACAATCATGTGCTCGGCATGGTACGGCAGTGGCAGACCCTGTTTTACGGGAAGCGCTATTCCCAGACCGTGCTCAATGACAAGGCGGATTTCTGCAAGGTGGCAGAGGGACTCGGCTGCGCGGCGATCCGCGTGACGACGAAGGAAGAGGTAAAACCCGCGCTGGAAAAGGCGATCGCGATGAAATGCCCCGTTGTGATCGAATGTATGATTCCGGAGGATGACAAGGTATTTCCGATGGTTCCTGCCGGCGCGCCGATCGCAGAAGTATTTGACGGGGATGATTACGCGAAAAAAGCATGAAAAAAGCAATCAAAATTCTGATTCTGATACCGCTGTGCGGACTGCTTCTGCTGCTTGCGGGGTTTCTTGCGCTGACGCTGTATTACCGGGATCATTTTCCGGTCAATACCTGGATCAACGGCATATACTGTACGGGAAAGACGCTGGAAGAGGTAAACGCGGAGCTGATCGCGCAGACAGAGCTTCCGGTCATCCGCATAAAGGACGCGCAGGGGCAGGAATGGGAGATTGCGCCGGAAAAAGTCGGGCTGGCTGCGGATTACACGGCTTCCCTGCGGGAGTATCTGCGGACGCATACGGCGGGCTTCTGGCTGTTTTCCATGCAGGACACCGTCAGGGAGCGGCTCACGCAGGCACGGTATACCTGGGATGAGGCGCTGCTTACAGACGCGCTGTCCGCATTGGAACCCGTTCAGGAGGCGGAAAGCGAGGGCGGTTTTCGGATCGTCCTCGGGGAAAACGGCTATGCGGCGGAGGATAAAAACAGTGCGCGGCCGGACGTGGAGCGCATGCAGGAGCTGATACGGGAAAAGCTTGCGGCGGGTGTGGCACAGATAGATCTGTCGGCGGGCGGCTGTTACCGGACGGCAGAGGACAGTAAAGAAGACGCCGCGCAGAGGGCGCTCTGGAGCAGCGTGGAGGAATTTTTGGACTGCGGCATCGTCTATGACATGGGAGCGGAGACCATTGTGCTGACCCCGGAAATCTTAAGTACGTTTCTTGCCGCGGATGAAGAGCAGGGGCTGCTCTCCGACGAAAACGGCTGCCCGGTGGTGGATGAGAAACGCGTTGCAGAGTGGGTAGAGGCGCTTGCCGGCCGGTACGATACCGTAGAAACGGAGCGGGAGTTTCAGTCTACGAGGGGCGATATCGTTACGGTAAGCTACGTCACCTACGGCACGAAGCTCGATACAGAGGCGGAGACCGCGTATCTCATGGAGGCTCTGCAAAGAGAGCATAAGGAGCCGGAGAATCATATTCCCGCCTATGAGCAGGAGGGCTTTGCGCGGGGACTTGACGATATCGGGGATACTTATATTGAAGTAGACATGACGCAGCAGCATATGTATTATTACGAGGACGGCGCGCTGAAGCTGGATACGGATGTCGTGACGGGAAAGACGTCGCGGCGGATGGGAACGCCGGAGGGGATCAACTTTGTTTATAATAAACAGAAGGACAGGATCCTGCGCGGAGCGGATTACGCGACGCCGGTAAAATACTGGATGCCGATCAAGGGCGGGGTCGGGATCCATGATGCGGACTGGCGGAAGAAATTCGGCGGGGAGATTTATAAGAACGGCGGCTCCCACGGCTGCATCAATACGCCGCCCGATGTCATGAAGGAGCTGTATGAGATGGTGGAGATCGGAACGCCTGTCATAACGTTTTATTGAGAAAGCGGTTGGATTTATCAATGTAAAAAGTTAATTATTTACTTGACTAAAGCAAAAAAGAAGATTATTCTAAGACTACATATACAAAATCTGAGGAGGAATGTGAGATGTCCAGAGTGTACAATTTTTCTGCGGGGCCTGCGGTGCTGCCGGAGGAAGTTCTGCGCGAAGCTGCTGATGAAATGCTTGATTACAAGGGGACAGGAATGTCCGTTATGGAGATGAGTCACCGATCTAAGGCTTACGATACGATCATCAAGGAAGCGGAAGCGGATCTGCGGGATCTCATGAACATTCCGGACAATTATAAGGTGCTCTTTTTACAGGGCGGTGCAAGCCAGCAGTTTGCCATGATCCCGATGAACCTGATGAAGAATAAGGTTGCGGATTATATCGTTACGGGACAGTGGGCGAAGAAGGCATATCAGGAGGCGTGCATTTACGGTAAGGCAAATAAGATTGCTTCTTCGGAGGATCAGACCTTTTCTTATATCCCCGACTGCTCGGATCTTCCGATCAGCGAGGATGCGGATTATGTCTATATCTGTGAAAACAATACGATCTACGGTACAAAGTTCAAGACGCTGCCCAACACGAAGGGAAAGCCCCTTGTAGCGGATGTTTCCAGCTGTTTTCTGTCTGAGCCTGTCGATGTCACGAAATACGGCGTGATCTACGGCGGCGTACAGAAGAACATCGGACCTGCCGGCGTTGTCATTGTCATCATCCGCGAGGATCTGATCACGGAGGACGTTCTTCCGGGCACGCCGACCATGTTAAAGTATAAGATCCATGCGGACAATGAATCCCTCTACAACACGCCGCCCGCATACGGCATCTATATCTGCGGCAAGGTCTTCAAGTGGCTTAAGAAGATGGGCGGACTCGAAGCGATGAAGGCGCACAACGAGAAAAAGGCGAAGATCCTGTATGATTTCCTCGATGAGAGTAAGCTGTTTCAGGGAACCGTGCGTAAGGAGGACCGTTCCCTGATGAACGTTCCGTTTGTCACGGGGGATGAGGAGCTGGATGCGAAATTTGTCAAGGAAGCGGCAGCGGCAGGGTTTGTGAACTTAAAGGGTCACAGAACCGTCGGCGGTATGCGCGCGAGCATCTACAATGCAATGCCTCTCGAGGGCGTTGAGAAGCTGGTTGCATTTATGAGAGAATTTGAGAAGCAGAATGCAAAGTAAAGGAGAGCCTATGTTTAAGATCAATTGCCTGAATCCCATTGCGGATGTGGGATTAAAGAATTTTAGTGAACAGTATCAGATTACGGCGGATATCAGCGAAGCGGACGGCGTGCTCGTCAGAAGCGCTTCCATGCATGAGATGGAGCTTCCGGAAGGACTGCTTGCGGTTGCGAGAGCCGGAGCGGGCGTAAACAATATCCCGCTGGATAAGTGCGCAGAGAAGGGTATCGTCGTGTTCAACACGCCCGGCGCGAATGCGAACGGGGTCAAGGAGCTTGTGCTCGCCGGCATGCTTCTGGCGGCAAGAGACGTTGTCGGCGGTATCGAATGGGTAAAGGCTTCTGCGGATAACGCGGACATCGCGAAGGCGGCGGAGAAGGAAAAGAAGAACTTTGCGGGAACGGAGATCATGGGGAAGAAGCTCGGCGTGATCGGTCTCGGCGCGATCGGCGTTAAGGTTGCGAATGCCGCGGTAGCGCTCGGCATGGAGGTTTACGGCTACGATCCCTATCTGTCCGTCAATGCGGCATGGAATCTGAGCCGTTCGGTAAAGCATGTCCTGAATGTGGATGATATTTACGCGGAATGTGATTATATCACGATCCATGTGCCGCTTATGGATTCGACAAAGGGCATGATCAACGCGGTTTCCATCGCGAAGATGAAGGAGGGCGTTGTGCTCTTAAACTTTGCGAGAGATCTTCTCGCAAATGAGAAGGACGTGCTGGAGGGACTTGCGAGCGGCAAGATCGCGCGCTATGTATCCGATTTCCCGAATCCGACGACGGCGGGGCAGAAGGGCTGTATCGTGATCCCGCACCTCGGCGCGAGCACGGAAGAGTCTGAGGACAACTGTGCGGTGATGGCGGTTGCGGAGATCATGGATTATCTGGAAAACGGCAATATCCGCAACAGCGTAAACTATCCTGCGTGCGATATGGGTGTCTGCACAAAGGCGGGGCGTGTTGCAATCTTCCATAAGAACATTGCAAACATGATCACGCAGTTTACTGCGGAGTTTGGTGCAAAGGGCATCAATATCAGTGAGCTGACGAACAAGTCCAGGGGAGATGTCGCTTATACGATGATCGACGTGGAGAGCACGCCGACGACGGAGATCCTTGAGGCGCTTGAGAAGATTGACGGCGTATTCCGGGTAAGAATCGTAAAATAACGGATGCCGCAGCGTACAGAAAAATCAGAGGTTTCAGTATAGTTCAGCATATGAAAAGATTCCGGGGCAGCTTAGCGGATGCTCCGGAATCTTTTTTTGCAGTTACAGAGCGCTGAAAGCGCGACTTTTAACTTTTTTACAGCGTCCGCGCGCCGCCCGCAGGGTGTCGTTATCGGAACAGCAGCGGCATGCCGCCGTCCGGCCCGTCGTTGATATCCTGCAGACTCTCCTCCAGCTTTTTCTGGGCGGAAAGGGTTGCCTCGCTTTGCAGATCCATATACAGGATAAAGATATCCTCTAAGGAAACGTTCCGTTCCTTTGCGATCTCTTCCATAACGGGCTTAAGCTTCTCGAGCCGGACGGAGACGGGAACCTTCTGCGGATCGGTCTCGCCGAGGGCGTCTTCCGCATAGGAATTGATCCGCGCCAGAAGCTTTTTGTTTTCTTCAGTCATATTTTTCCTGTCCTTTCTGTTCACAGATTCCGATTTTCGTGATAGAATAGTAATATGTTCCTCCGCTACAGCGGGCGGAACGCCTTTATTGTAGCATCTTTTATCAAAAAAGTACATGGTTTTATCGAGGTATAAGGATAAGTATGGAGAAAAGATTATACGGCATGATGAACTGGCCGAAGATTGAAGAGATCATTTATTCGGAATCGGATCATCCGCATGAGCTGCTCGGACCGCACGCGGCGGGCAGTCAGACACTGGTACAGGCGTTTTTCCCGGGGGCGACGCGGGTGGCGATCGTAATGAATGATACGGGGGAGACCTTTCAGATGGAGCTGGCGGACGCGGACGGATACTTTGCGGCGCTTTTGCCCTTTAGGGAAAAGGAGCTGTCCGGATATCATTATGTCGTCAAGAGCGAAGACGGCAGCGTCCGGAAATGCGGCGAGGCATACCGGTATGCGCCGCTGATTACAAAGAAGGACATGGAGCTGTTCCAAAACGGGATCCATTATACGGTCTACGAGAAGCTCGGCGCGCATCCGATGGCGCTGGACGGCGTTCCGGGAACCTATTTTGCCGTCTGGGCGCCGCATGCCCTCCGGGTCAGCGTGGCGGGCGATTTTAACGGCTGGGACGGCAGGGTACACCAGATGCGGAGACTCCTGGGTTCCGGCATCTTCAGCATTTTTGTTCCGGGCGCGAAGACGGGCGACAATTATAAATTCGAGCTGAAGCTGAAAAACGGTCTGACGTATCTGAAGGCGGATCCCTATTGCAATGCGGCGCAGCTTCGTCCGGAGACGGCGTCCGTGATCACGGATCTGTACGATTTTCGCTGGGAGGATGCGCCTTTTGTGGACAGGCGCGCCGATATGCAGACGGGGAATGTGCCCGTCAGCATTTATGAGCTGTATGCCGGCTCCTTTACCAAACCCTTGGACGGGCAGCCTTATGCGGACTTTCGGAGCATTGCGGAGGGGCTGATCCCGTTTCTGAAGGAGATGGGGTATACGCATGTTCAGCTGATGCCCGTGATGGAGCACCCGCTGGATGCCTCCTGGGGATACCAGACGATCGGTTTTTATGCGCCGACGGCGCGCTACGGAACGCCGCAGGACTTTATGTATTTTGTCAATGAGCTGCATAAGGAGGGAATCGGCGTGATCCTTGACTGGTCCCCTGCCTCCTTCCCGCGCGATCTTCACGGACTTGCGGATTTTGACGGAACGGCGCTGTACGAGGAACCGGGAACATCGGATTTTAACTTCGGCAGACCGCAGGTATTAAATTACCTGATCGCGAACGCGCTCTTCTGGGTGGAGAAGTATCATGCGGACGGCATCTGCATCAGCTCGATCGAGAATCTGCTGTATCGCAGTCAGGGCGAGAACATGTACGGCGGCAGGGAAAATCTCGAAGGGATGGAGTTTTTGAAGCACCTCAATTCCGTTTTAAAGAAGAGGAATCCCGGCGTGATCACGATTGCATCCGGCGGCTCGACCTTCCCGCAGATCACGGATACGCTTCAAAACGGCGGACTCGGGTTTGACCTTGCATGGAATGCGGGATATGCCGCGGATTATGCGGATTATATCGGCTATGCGCCGTTTTTTAGAAAATATCACCACAACGGGCTGATCTTCAGTACGGTTTATGCGTACAGCGAGAAGTTTCTGGTCGGCTTTTCTCACGAGGAGCTGACGCATGGAAAGGGATCCCTGCTCGGGAAAATGCCGGGAGAGAAGCAGGAGCAGTTCGCAAACTTACGCCTGACCTACGGCTACTTTATCACGCATCCCGGGAAGAAGCTCCTCTTTATGGGGCAGGACATTGCCGAGCCGGATGAATGGCATGAGGGCAGACAGCTTGCGTGGGAGCTGAATACCTTCCCGGAAAATGAGGGGATCATGCGGCTGGTCGGCGATCTGAACCGCCTCTATCTCACGAATCCTGCGCTGTATGCGGATGATTCGCCGGAGAATTTTGAATGGATCAACAGTATGGATGCGGCGGGCTGCTGTCTGAGCTATGTGCGGAAGGGCGCGGGGGAGCTGCTGCTGATCGCGGCAAACTTCTCGGGCGACTTTACGGAGCTGACAACGGGCGTGCCGGAGGGCGGAAAATATAAGGAGCTTCTGAATACGGATGATGAGAAGTACGGGGGAAGCGGCGTGGTCAACAGCCGTGCAAAGCGCTCCCGCGCCGTCTCCTGCGATGAGCGGGAAAATTCTCTTACGATCAGGCTCGCGCCGCTGTCGATGAGCATTTTAAGGTTTTATCCCGTAACGCCCGCTGAGCGGGAAGCGGCAGAGCAGACAGAGCAGAAGAATAAGAATAAGAATAACGGCAAAAAAGGCGCCGGGAGACCGGACAAAGCTTAAAGAAAGCTGAAAGACCGCCTCCCGGACAGTGTAAGGGCTGTCCGGGAGCGGAAATGGGAGAGACATACCGGAAATACGAAAGAAAAAGGAATCAGGATAACAAAAAGGATGTGTCAGCTCTGACACATCCTTTTAAAAGCTCCCGAGGGGACTTGAACCCCTGACCTACGCATTACGAGTGCGTCGCTCTACCAACTGAGCCACGGAAGCATATGAGATAAAAATGTGAGATAAAATCCTGTCTCTCACGCGCAACAAATGTATTATAACTGATGGGAAAAGAAATTTCAAGTCCTAATTTTAATTTTTTGTAATTTTTTTTGCTTTTTTCTTCCGTGATCTATGTAAGCCCTGAAAGCATACGCTTTTGGGCTTTTTTTGACAAAATTACATGCGGAACTGTTTTTTGATCCTGTGTTCCAATAGCTGTATCAGCCTGTAAAACAGAAGAGCGATCACGCACAGCACAAGGATGCCGGTGATCACCATGTCGAGCCGGAAGATCTGCGAGCCGTAGATGATCAGATAGCCGAGTCCCCGCCTTGCGGCGAGAAATTCACCGATGATGACGCCGACCAGCGCAAGCCCGATGTTTACCTTTGCCGTGCTGAGCAGGATGGGAAGCGAGCCGGGGAGAACGACTTTCAGAAAAGCGTCCCATTTTCTGCCGCCGAGCGTGCGGATGAGGGTGAGCTTCTCGGGATCCACCTGCTGAAAGCCGGTGTAAAAGCTGATGATCGAGCCGAAGATGGCGACGGATATTCCGGCGACAATGATCGTTTTCGTACCGGTGCCGAGCCAGACGATAAAGAGCGGCGCGAGCGCGGATTTCGGCAGACTGTTTAAGATTACAAGGTAAGGCTCCGTCACCTCGGAAAGTCTGCGGGAATACCAGAGCACGGTCGAGACGAGCAGACTAAGGAGCATGACGAGAAGAAAGCTTACGACCGTCTCGAACAGCGTCACGCTGATGTGGGTCAGCATATGCTCCGTAAGAAGCAGCCGGATAAAACAGCGGACGACGAGACTGGGACTGGAAAAGAAAAAGCTGTCGACTACGCCGGTCGCCGCGCCTGCCTCCCAGAGCGCGAGAAAGAGAAAAAAGATCAGAAAGCGCAGCGAGGAGATCTGATGATGATGCTGTCTGTGTGCCCGGATGAACTGCTCCTGTCCGGTCAGCTTAAGGTCTGTTTCTGTCTTCATGTGTCAGTTCCTCCCATAGTCTGTTGAATAAGAGCTGAAATTCCGGTGCATTCCGCGCGGCGAGGGGCGAGTCGTCCGTCAGGGTCAGCCGTACCGGCAGCTGTGTCCTGACGACGGCGGGGCGTCCGGAGAGAACAATGACCCGGTCGGCGAGACTGATCGCCTCGGAAAGGTCGTGCGTAATGATGATCATCGTCTTGCCCGTTCTGCGGATCAGGCGGCAGATGTCGGCGGACACCATGAGCCTCGTCTGGTAATCCAGGGCGCTGAACGGCTCGTCGAGAAGCAGAAGCTGCGGCTCGAGCGCAAGCGTGCGGATCAGGGCGGCGCGCTGCTTCATGCCGCCGGAGAGCTCGCCCGGTCTCTTGTCGCGGAAGGCGGACAGTCCGTATTCCTCAAGCAGTCTGTCGACGTTTTTTAAACGCTCCGGCGTGAGCATGTGATGCAGCTCCAGTCCGAGCGTCACATTCCGGTAGACACTGCGCCACTCGAATAAATGGTCGTGCTGCAGCATATAGCCGATCCCGGGATAGTGGAGGCTGCCGTCCGGATTATGGAACAGGATGGTTCCCTGCTCCGGCGCAAGCAGTCCGGCGATGATGGAGAGCAGGGTTGATTTTCCGCATCCGCTCGGTCCCACGATGGCGACAAATTCTCCTTCCCTTACGCCGAAGGAGATGTTTTCCAGAGCCTTTGTCTCGCCGTGGAGACTGTGGTAAGAATAGCCGATGTTTTTCAACTCCAGAATGTTCTGCATAAGAAAATGCCATTCCTTTTTTGTTTTACCTTAAGATATGAGACCGGACAAAAAGAGGTGACACGGCTTGCATAACGGGATTCTTTATGCTATTATCAGATTTGAGTTTAAAGAAAAACGACCGGTGAGCGTATGACTTTGCGGGAAAGGAGCGGCAATGGCACAGCTTTGGGGCGGACGCTTTACAAAGGAGACAGACAAAGAAGTTTACGAATTTAATGCGTCCATAGGATTTGATAAGAGACTGATTTCGCAGGATATAGAGGGAAGCATCGCCCATGTTGCCATGCTGGCGAAGCAGGGCATCCTGACGGAAGCGGACAGGAAGGCGATCACGGACGGCTTACAGGGAATCCTGCGGGATGTGGAGTCGGGAGCGCTTGCAATCGACGAAAAGAAATATGAGGATGTCCACAGCTTTGTCGAGGGAAATCTGATTGACAGGATCGGGGAAGCGGGAAAGCGTTTACATACAGGCAGGAGCCGGAACGATCAGGTTGCGCTGGATATGCGGCTCTATACGAGGGAGCAGATCCTGCATACGGACCGGCTGTTAAAGGAGCTTTTGGAGGCGATCCTTGCGACAATGGAGGAAAACGTCGAGACCTATATGCCGGGCTTTACCCATTTACAGAAGGCGCAGCCGATCACGCTGGCACACCATTACGGCGCATATTTTGAGATGTTTAAGCGGGACAGACAGCGCATGGCGGATATCCATAAGAGAATGAACTATTGTCCGTTAGGGGCGGGCGCGCTTGCGGGAACGACCTATCCGCTGGACAGAGAATATACGGCAGAGCTTTTAGGCTTTGCGGGACCGACCTTAAACAGCATGGATTCCGTTGCCGACAGGGATTATCTGATTGAATTTTTAGCCGCGCTTTCAACGGTCATGATGCACTTAAGCCGTTTTTGCGAGGAGATCATTATCTGGAACAGCGATGAGTACCGTTTCGTGGAGATTGACGACGCGTATTCCACGGGAAGCAGCATCATGCCGCAGAAAAAGAATCCCGATATCGCGGAGCTTGTGCGGGGAAAGACGGGCAGGGTGTACGGTGCGCTGGTCAGCCTTCTCACGACGATGAAGGGGCTGCCGCTCGCTTACAATAAGGATATGCAGGAGGACAAGGAGCTTTCCTTTGATGCCTTTGATACGGTGGCTGACTGTCTGACGCTGTTTACCGGGATGCTTGGCACGCTGCGCTTCCGTAAGGACCGCATGGCGGCGAGCGCGATGAACGGATTTACGAACGCGACGGATGCCGCGGATTATCTTGTCGGGAAGGGCGTGCCGTTCCGCGACGCGCACGGCATCATCGGCAGACTGGTCTTATACTGTATCGAAAAGAAGACCTCCATCGACGCGCTTTCCCTTGCGGAGCTGAAGGAAATCAGTGCGTTCTTTGAGGAGGATATCTATGACGCGGTCTCCTTAAAGAGCTGTGTGGAGAAGCGGCTGACGATCGGAGCGCCCGGACCGGAGGCAATGAAAAAAGTGTTTGCTGCATGCAGGGCATATCTTGCGGAAGAGACGCCGGCATAAGGAATAGAAAAAGCGCACTGCGCGGAAAAGAGGAGAACATTATGAGCGAGAAGAAACTGAGAGTGGGTATTTTAGGCGGTACCGGTATGGTCGGACAGAGATTCATCTCTCTGCTGGAGAACCATCCCTGGTTTGAGGTGACGACGATCGCGGCGAGCCCCCGTTCAGCGGGAAAGACCTATGAGGATGCGGTCGGCGACAGATGGAAGATGGATACGCCGATGCCGGAGGCGGTAAAAAAGCTCGTTGTCATGAATGTCAACGAGGTGGAGAAGGTAGCTGCCGAGGTGGATTTCGTTTTCAGCGCGGTTGACATGACGAAGGAAGAGATCAAAAAGATCGAGGAGGAATATGCGAAGACGGAGACCCCTGTTGTCTCCAATAACAGCGCACACCGCTGGACACCGGATGTTCCCATGGTCGTTCCGGAGATCAATCCGGAGCATATGCAGGTGATCGAATTTCAGAAGAAGCGTCTCGGCACGAAGAGAGGCTTTGTCGCCGTAAAGCCGAACTGCTCCATTCAGAGCTATGCGCCCGTTCTCACGGCATGGAAGGAGTTTGAGCCGGTTGAGGTCGTTGCGACGACGTATCAGGCGATTTCCGGCGCAGGGAAGACCTTTAAGGACTGGCCGGAGATGGTCGGAAACATCATCCCCTATATCGGCGGCGAGGAGGAAAAGAGCGAGAAGGAGCCGTTGCGGATCTGGGGTAAGATCGAGGACGGCGTGATCGTTCCCGCGACAAGTCCCGTGATTACCTGTCAGTGTATCCGCGTTCCCGTTCTGAACGGCCATACGGCTGCCGTATTTGTAAGGTTTAAAAAGAAGCCGACGAAGGAGCAGCTCATCGAAAAGCTCCGCGCATTCTCCGGAGAGCCGCAGAGACTCGGACTGCCCAGCGCGCCGAAGCAGTTCATCCAATACCTTGAGGACGATAACAGACCGCAGGTTTCCATGGATGTAAACTTTGAGAACGGTATGGGGATCAGCGTCGGAAGACTGCGCGAGGATACGGTTTACGATTATAAGTTCGTCGGACTGTCCCACAACACGGTAAGAGGCGCGGCGGGAGGCGCCGTACTCTGTGCGGAGCTTCTGAAGGCGCAGGGATACATTACCGCGAAGTAAAGAGAAACGAAAGTGCCCCGTAGGGAGGGAAACATGAGCGAGCTGCGCTATCAACTGGATCTGCTGAAGGCAATGAACAGAAAACTGACGGAAAAGGATAAGATGTATGCGAAGGTCTGCGAGAGCGCAGAGGGCGCTTATCTGTACTATTCCTTTGAAAAGAACTGTTTTTATACGCTGGGGCAGTGGAATGAATTTTTCGGACATGAGATACGGGAGATGCGGGAGTATACCGCGCTGACGGAGACTGTTGAGGAATCCTTTCTCCTTGCGCTCAGGGAGCTTCTTTTTCTGGAGAAGCAGGGAGAGGAGACGCGGACGCTGGAATGCAGGATGAAGGAGCGGAAGGTCTGGTACGAGTTCCGCATCCATGTGACCTATGGCGCGGACGGGCAGCCGACGGAGAAGGTGCTCTATGTCAAGAATGTCACGAAAATACGCGCGCAGAATGAAGAGCTGACGTATATGGCGTATTACGACGGACTGACGGGACTGTACAACCGCAATTATTTTGTGCGGATGCTGACGGAATATGTGCGAAAGGCGTCGGAGAACCAGCATGTGATCAGCGTGCTCGTTCTCGATATCGACGAGTTCCGCAAGGTCAATGACAGTCTCGGCATTGTCGTCGGAGACGAGCTGGTACAGCAGTTCGGCTTCTTTCTGAAGGAGTTCTGTGACGATCATGTGATCGCATGCCATCTGCACAGCGACGTTTTCTGTATGGCGATCTATGACCCTTCCGGGGCAAGAAGTGTGGAAACAATATACAGGGCGATCAGAAAACGGACCGCAGAGGTGTTCCATATCAGCTCGGGACAGAATATCAGCATTACGGTGAGCGTGGGCGTCGCGGAGTATCCCGAGGCATCCACGTCCGCCCTTGAGCTGATCAACTGCGCGGAGCTGGTCGTCTATAAGTGTAAAAAGCAGGGGAGAAATCTGCTGCAGTATTTTGATGCGCCGATTCTGGAAAATTTCCTGCATTCGGTGGAGCTGGAAAACAAGCTGAAAAAAGCCGTCTATGACAATGATTTTTATATGTGCTACCAGCCGCAGTACTACGCGGGAAACAGAAGACTGCGCGGCGTGGAGGCGCTGATCCGCTGGCGGGATGAGGAGAAACGGATGATCAGTCCCGCAACCTTTATTCCGATCGCGGAGAAAAACGGCTCGATCGTCACAATCGGCAGATGGGTCGTGGAGGAGAGCATAAGGCAGTATTCCATATGGCGGAAGCAGTTCGGCTTTCCCTTTATCATGTCCATCAACATTTCTGCGATCCAGTATAAAAAAGAGAATTTTGTGGATACGATCGTGGAGCTGTTAAATAAGTATCGGGTAAAGCCGTCCGAGATCGAGCTGGAGATCACGGAGACGGTGCTGATCGATGATTTTAAGACAGTCTTTGAAAAGCTGAAGGTGCTCAAGGATTACGGCATCCGTATTTCCCTGGACGATTTCGGAACGGGCTTTTCCTCGCTTTCCTATCTGAAAAAGCTGCCGATCGATACCTTAAAGATCGACAAGTCCTTTATTGACACCGTTATGACGGATTCGGCGACAAGGGTCATCACGGAATCCATCATCAACATGGTAAAATCCCTCGGCTTTGAGTCCATTGCGGAGGGCGTTGAGGAGGAGCAGCAGTATCATTATCTGCATTCGATCGGCTGCGACGTCATTCAGGGGTATCTGTTCAGCAAGCCGCTGCTTCCGGCAGAGTTTGAGGAGCGTTTTCTGACGGGAACCGACTGACGGATAAAGCGTTAGAAATCAGGGAAAGTGAAGGAGATTCGTGGGGAAAAGTTTATTTATTGCGGAGAAGCCGAGCGTTGCGAGAGAGTTTGCGAATGCGCTCAAGATCAGCACGGCATCAAGAGACGGGTATCTTGAGTCGGAGAACGCGATCGTTACCTGGTGCGTCGGGCATCTTGTAACGATGAGCTATCCGGAGGTGTATGATGAAAAATATAAGCGGTGGAGCTTTGACACCATCCCGTTTCTGCCGCAGGAATTTAAGTATGAAGTGATAGAGAGCTCGAAAAAGCAGTTTCGCATCGTCAGCTCCCTGTTAAACAGAAACGACGTGACGACGATTTATGTCTGCACGGACTCGGGGCGTGAGGGAGAATACATTTACCGGCTTGTCGAGCAGCTCTCCGGCGTTACGGGGAAGGAGCGCAGAAGGGTCTGGATCGATTCCCAGACGGAGGAAGAGATTCTGCGCGGCATCCGGGAAGCGAAGGATTTAAGCGAGTATGATCATTTGAGTGATGCCGCTTATCTGCGCGCGAAGGAGGATTACCTCATGGGCATCAATTTTTCGCGTGCGCTGACGCTGAAATACGGTTGGACGGTGAAGGATTACCTAAAGCGTGACCGCGCCGTGATCTCCGTCGGCAGGGTCATGACCTGCGTGCTGGGCATTGTCGTAAACAGAGAGCGGGAGATCCGCTCTTTCGTAAAGCAGCCGTTTTACAGGGTGTTCGGAAATTTTAAGCTTCAGGAGAAGACTGTTACGGGAGAATGGAGAGCGGTGGAAGGCTCGCATTGGTATCTGTCTCCGGAGCTGTATAAGGAAAACGGGTTCAGGACGCGCGAAAGCGCCGAAAAGCTGATCGGGCAGCTCGAAAGCGGGCCGGTTTCAGAGGCGACGGTGGAGCGTATCGAGCGGAAAAAGGAAAAGAAAAATCCGCCGCTTTTATATAATCTGGCGGAATTGCAGAATGACTGCTCCCGTTTCTTTAAGATCAGCCCCGATCAGACCTTAAGCATCATTCAGGAGCTTTACGAGAAAAAGCTTGTGACCTATCCGCGAACGGACGCGCGTGTCCTCTCGACGGCGGTTGCAAAGGAGATTCATAAGAATATCGCCGGACTTCAGAGATATGCGCCGCTGTCCGGATTTGCCGCAGAAATTCTGGAAAACGGCAGCTTTAAGGGGATTGCGAAGACGCGGTATGTCAACGATAAGCAGATCACGGATCATTACGCGGTCATACCGACCGGGCAGGGACTGAATAATCTCGGGAGCGTCGCGCCGCTGTCCGCGAAGGTTTATGAGCTGATCGCAAGACGGTTTTTAAGTATTTTTTACCCGCCGGCGGTGTATCAGAAGATCGCGCTCTGCGTCAGGGTAAAGGAAGAATGCTTTTTTGCAAACTTTAAGGCACTGCTGGAGGAAGGGTATCAGAAGGTCGCCTTTGTCTTTAAGAAGGGTGCGGAAAAAGAGAAAGAGAAAGGCCCCGCGCAGGGAAGCGCCCGGGCGGAGGATGAAACGTCGGGAGACGAAAAGAGCGAGGAAGAGAAGGAGATCCGCTGTGACGGCGAGCTGACCGGACTTCTGGAAAAGCTTAAGAAGGGCGATGTGCTTTCGACGGACTCCTATGAGATCAGAGAGGGCGAGACCTCCCCGCCGAAGCGTTATACCTCGGGCAGCATCATCCTGACGATGGAGAATGCCGGACAGTTTATCGAGGACGAGGAGCTGCGGGCGCAGATCAAGGGAAGCGGTATCGGTACGAGCGCGACGCGCGCGGAGATCTTAAAAAAGCTTGTCAATATCGAGTACCTTGCATTGAATAAAAAATCACAGATCCTGACCCCGACGCTGATGGGGGAGATGATCTATGATGTCGTCGGCGGCTCGATCAGACCGCTTCTTGACCCCGCGCTGACGGCGAGCTGGGAGAAGGGACTGACGATGGTTGCCGACGGAACGATCACTGCGGATGAGTACATGGAGAAGCTGACGGGCTTTGTCGGCAGGAGAACGGAGTATGTAAAGCGCCTGAATAACCAGAGACAGCTTTACGGCATGTTTGACGCGGCGGCAGCAAATTATAAGACGCCCGTAAAGAAGGGCGAGACGAAGTAAAGGGCTGCGGAAGGAAGACCGGGCAGAGGAAAAAGCCCGGCGAAGCGGCAGAAGGGAATGGAGGAAATAAAAGTGGAGCAGATAACGGTTGCAGAGCTTTACGATCTGAATGAGACGATTGCCGCCGGGATTTTTGACGGCGTGAAATATCCATGGGAGGTGCTCCCGAAGATTCATGACTTTATCCTTGCGCTGGGAAAGACGCTTTCCCCCGACGTTTACGAAAAACGCGGCGAAGACGTCTGGGTGGCAAAGAGCGCGAAGATTGCGCCGACGGCGGCGTTAAACGGACCGCTGATCGTGGATGAGGACGCGGAGATCAGACATTGCGCGTTCATCCGGGGAAATGCCATTGTCGGAAAGGGCGCGGTCGTCGGCAATTCCACGGAGCTGAAGAATGTCATCCTGTTCAATAAGGTGCAGGTTCCGCATTACAATTACGTCGGAGACAGCGTGCTCGGCTATAAGGCGCATATGGGCGCGGGCTCCATTACGTCCAACGTAAAGAGCGATAAGACGCCCGTTGTCGTAAAGGGAAGGGAATGCCGTCTTGAGACCGGATTAAAAAAGATGGGTGCCATGCTCGGAGATCACGTCGAGGTCGGCTGTAACAGCGTTTTAAACCCCGGAACCGTGATCGGGCGGGAATCCAACATCTATCCGACCTCCATGGTGCGCGGCGTTGTTCCTCCGCACAGCATCTATAAGACGAAGACGGAAATTGCAGAGAAGGAATAGAAATAAAAATAGAAAGAAAGAGAAGCGCAGGAGCTGTCCGGGAAATCCGGGCAGCTTTTTCTTAACTAAAATTACTTAATTTTAGTTAAAATTGATAAAATAGAAAAGATAATTTGTTTAATTTATCTATTTAAAAAGAGAGGGATTTCCCATATGATAGTGTTAGAGAGGAACTGTCGGGCGAAAAGACGGCGCCGGACAAAAAATGCCGTAAAAGGCTTTGGAAAGGGAGAGAGTATGAATATCAGGTATGATGAGAACAACAGAGTTTTTAAACTGGACACGGAACATACAAGCTATCTGATCGGCATTGCGGATGAAGAGGGCTTTATCGGACATATTTACTACGGGAAAACGATCAGCGACAGTGACGCGGCGTATCTGATGCGGACGGAGGAAAATCCGTTCGTTCCCTCGAAAAACAACAGGGACAGAAGCTCCTTCTTCGATACCTTCCCGATGGAGTTTCCGGGCAGCAACACGGGCGATTACCGCGAGAGCGCCATCGAGGTACAGGATGCGGCGGGACATAACGCCGTGGAGCTGACGTATCAGGCGCACAGGATCTTTAACGGAAAGCCCCGTCTTGCCGGACTTCCCGCGACCTTTGGAGACGATACGGAATGTATGACGCTGGAGATCGACGCGAAGGATCAGGTCTTAGGGATGGAGGCAACCCTGCGTTACAGTATTTTTAAAGGACTGGATGTCGTTGCAAGAAGCGTGGAGATCAAAAATGTTTCGGCGGAAAGCTTCTTTCTGACGCGGATCATGTCGGCGAGCGTGGACATGGATCAGGCGGATTATAAGCTTTTGACCCTGCACGGCTCCTGGGCGAGGGAGCGGCATATGGACCTTCGGGAGATCGGCTACGGAAAGCAGAGCGTCGGCTCGACCAAGGGCGAATCCTCCCATCAGGAGCATCCCTTCCTCGCGCTTGTCTCTGAAAAGGCGACGCAGGAGAGCGGCGAGGTATACGGCTTCCATTTCGTCTATTCCGGAAACTTCCTCGCACAGGTCGAGAAGAACCAGTTTGACAGTCTGCGGGTACAGCTGGGAATCCATCCCAAGAATTTCTGCTTTGAGGTAAAGCCCGGTGAGCGCTTTACCGCGCCGGAGGTTATCTTAAATTACTCCGCGCAGGGGCTCGGCGGGATGAGCAGAACCTTCCATGACCTTTACAGACAGCATCTGATCAGAAGCCCCTATAAGGATAAAAAGCGTCCGATCCTGATCAACAACTGGGAGGCTACTTATTTTGATTTCAATACGGAGAAGCTGATCGCCATCGCGAAGGAGGCGAAGAAGGCGGGCATCGAGATGCTCGTCATGGACGACGGGTGGTTTGGGTACCGCAATGACGACAATACGAGTCTCGGCGACTGGACGGTCAATGAGAAAAAGCTTCCCGGAGGCTTAAAGCATCTTGTGGACGAGGTCAATAAGATCGGACTGAAGTTCGGCATCTGGTTTGAGCCGGAGATGATCTCACCCGATTCCGAGCTGTACCGCGCGCATCCCGACTGGGCGATCGCCATTGAGGGAAGAACGCCCTGCCGTTCCAGAAACCAGTTCGTGCTGGATCTGACACGCCCGGAGGTGCTCGACTATGTATACAATGCGGTTGCGAAGATCCTGCACAGCGCGAACATCGAATATGTAAAATGGGATATGAACCGTCAGCTCACGGATCTTGGCAGCTTAAAGCTCGGGAAGGAAAATCAGGGCGAGCTCTGCCACCGCTATGTGCTCGCCGTGTATGAATTACAGGAGAGACTGACGAAGGAATTTCCTAAGCTGCTCCTCGAAAACTGCTCCGGCGGCGGGGCGAGATTTGATCCCGGCATGCTCTACTACAGCCCGCAGATCTGGTGCTCGGACGATACGGATGCGATCGAGAGACTTTCCATCCAGGAGGGAACGGCGTTAATTTATCCGCTGTCCACGATGGGCGCGCATGTTTCCGACTGTCCGAACCATACCGTCGGCAGGACGACACCGTTTTCGACGCGCGGCAATGTCGCGCTCGCGGGAACCTTCGGCTATGAGCTGGATATCACGAAGATTCCGGAGGAGGACCGTGCGCAGATCCCCGCGCAGATTGCCCTGTATCATAAATACAACGACCTTGTCAGAAACGGAGATTATTACAGGATCGCTTCCTATCGGGAAAATCATTTTTACGACTGTTACGCGGTCGTTGCAAAGGATAAGTCCGAGGCGCTCATCACCTTTGTACAGGTCTTGAACCGCCCGAATTATCACAGCCGCATCATCCGTCTTGCCGGACTGGATCCGCAGAAGAAATACCGGGATGAGGAGACGGGAAGGACTTACTTCGGCGATACACTGATGAACGCCGGTATTCCGGTTCCCGCAATGTGGGGAGATTATCAGTCAAAGCTGATCCGGCTGACAGCGGAAGCGTAAGCAGCCCTAAGGGTAGGAAATCCTGAAAAAAGGAGATTTGTTATGGCAAAAGCAGTAAAACTGGCAGATATCGCGGAAAGAGTCGGCGTCAGCGCGGTCACGGTATCCAAGGCGCTCTCCGGACAAAAGGGCGTCAGCGAGGAGATGCGGGATCGGATCAGAAAGCTTGCGGACGAGCTCGGCTATAAACAGCCCTCTGCCGTTCAGAAGGAACGCAAGGGCAGACAGAGCCATACGATCGGCGTGCTGATCGAGGAGGGATATCTGGATAAGTACGAATCCTTTTACTGGCAGATGTATCAGCACGTTTCCACCAGTGCGCTCGGGTACGAGTGCTTTACGCTGATGGAGGTCATCAGCCGGAGGATGGAGGAAAATCTGGAGCTGCCGAAGGTAATACGGGAACAGAAGGTTCACGGCGTGATCGTGATCGGCAGGATGGCGTCGGGCTTTCTGAAGCTCTTAAAGGAAAACAGCGGCGTTCCCATTGTGTATATGGATTTTACGGAAGAGGAGCATAATTCGGATTCCATCGTCTCCGACAGCTATTACGGCGCGTATCATCTGACAAATTATCTGCTGTCGCAGGGGCATACGAGGATCGGATACGTCGGAACGCTTCTCGCGACAGGCTCCATTACGGACCGGTATTTCGGCTATGTCAAGGCGCTGATGGAGCACGGCATCCGTCCGCGCGAGGACTGGCGGTTAAACGACCGCGATATGGAGAGCGGTTATATCGAGGAGGATCTGCTGCTTCTGCCGAAGGAGATGCCGACGGCGTTCTTCTGTAACTGCGATCTTACGGCGGGAAGGATGATCCAGAAGCTGCGCGCCTGCGGGTACCGCGTTCCGGAAGACATTTCCGTCGCCGGCTTCGATAATTATATCTATCCCGGGATCTGCGACGTCGGGATCACGACCTATGAGGTCGACCAGACGGCGATGGCGAAACAGGCGGTTAAAATTCTGGTGAAACGGATGGAGAACGAACCCTGCCGCTACGGTACGCATATCGTGGAGGGGCGGCTCGTCATCAAGGAGAGTATCCGGAGACTGCTGTAAACGTTTACCAAATAGGAATTGCCGGAAACAGTTGCCCGAAAGGCACATGGCCACAAGCAGCGCACTCTGGAGCCGCCGGTGCTTACACGGCGTACTTTGGCGTGTTATGCACCGCTGCGAGCGGAAGGTAGCGAAAGCGTGCCTGCGGTGGTCTGTGCCTTCCGGGCAGCGTCACTTATGGAAACACTTATGGAAACACGCTGACTGACTGCAAGATCAAAGGAGAGAATTGTGAAACGGAAAAACGGAAACTATAAAAGCGGCCTCTTTATCCTGCTGGCGGCGCTTCTGACGGGCTGCGGGGCGGCAGACACTGACGGGGATGCGTCTGCGGAAACGCCGGACGCTTACGAGGAACAGATACCGGAAACGGACAGCGCAGAGACGGAGAGCGGGGAAGAGGCGGATGCGCTGACAGCCCCGACGGCGTTTCTTGCGGATACGGACATGGCGCTCGCCGATATGTGGGCGGGCTGCGACGACCGGGCGGTTGCCGCCGTCATGCGAAAGGCTGCGGCGGGAGAGGATGTAACGATCGCCTGTATCGGCGGCTCGATCACGCAGGGAACCGTCTCGAAGGGCAGTAAGGATTCCGAGGTCGGAACAAAGAAGGCGTATGCGGAATATTTCTTTGACTGGTGGCGGACGCGCTTCCCCGATACGACGTTTACCTTCGTCAACGCCGGGATCGGCGCGACGGACTCCTATCTCGGGGTACACAGGCTGAAAAAAGATGTCCTGTCGAAGGAGCCGGATCTCGTTCTGGTCGAGTACGCGGTCAATGATGCGAACGACGCTTTTTATAAGAAGTCTTACGATAATCTGCTCTATAATCTGCTGACGGAAGAAGACGCGCCCGCCGTGATGTGCCTTTTTATGGCGCAGACGAACGGCGCGACGGCACAGACGAACGAGGTTCTCGTCGGGTATCACTACAGCGTGCCGATGCTCAGCTATGCGAACGTGATCGCGGATATGATGGAGACGGGCAGATACAGCGAAAAGGAGCTTTCCGGGGATGAGGTGCATCCGTCGGCGCTCGGACATGCCGTGACGGGAGAGATCCTCTGGAATTATCTGAATGAGGTCTACGGCGCAAGGGATACCCTGGAAGCGCCGGAGGATGCGGCGGATCTGGAAGCACTGACAAAGGCGGTTTACCGGAACGCGGATATTCTGGACGGCAGCAATATTACGCCGTCAGCATACGGCGATTTTACGGAGGAAACGGTCTGTCAGCAGTTCCCGGACGGCTGGGGCTGCAACGGGGAGGGCGGTATCGTCTTTCAGGCATCCTTCAGCAGACTCGGCATCCTCTATTATGCGACGGTCGAGGGAAAGAGCGGGCAGTTTGAGGTACTGATCGACGGCGAGGCAGTCCGGACGGTCAATGCCGATTTTTCCGGCGGCTGGGGGAATGCGATCAAGGCGACGGAGGTGTACGCCTCGGATGAGGTCGCAGAGCATACGGTGGAGCTTCGGCGCAGCGCGGATTCGACCGGAGATATCTTCCATCTGCTGGGACTGATGACGGCAGAGTAAGGAAATTTAACTAATTTTAAGCAGGGTAAATCGGGTGTTGAAAAATATAACCTGATTTACCCTGTCATTTTGTACAAAAATGCCATGCTAAAATTAGTAATATGGTAAAACTGACGAAGAAAAATCGAAAAAAGATTGAATTAACGGCGAGTTAGGTTTATAATTTAATCCATAGAAAGCTAAAATTACTTAAAAACAGGAAACCCTGCGGGGAGTGATGCAATGAAAAAATGGAAAAAGGCAATGGTGTGTGCGATGGCGCTGACGACGATGGGCAGTGTAATGACGGGCTGCGGCGGAGAAGACGGAGAGCAGGAAGCGGAATTTGTTCCCACGCTCGTAGGAACCTATGAAGCGGAGGATGCCGTGTTTTCCGGAAACGTAAAGGCGGAGACGGGAAAGACCGGCTACAGCGGCGAGGGCTGTGCGAACGGCTTTGAACAGGACGGAGACAGCTGTACGTTTCAGGTCAGCGTTTCCGAGACGGGATTTTACGATCTGCTGTTTGCCAGCGTCGGCGCGGGAAATTCCTATAAGGAAAATTACGTGACCGTCGACGGGGAAGCGCTCGGAAATCTTGTGACGGAAGACGGCGAAATGGCGGAGACGGCAATTAACAGGGTGTATCTCGCCGCAGGAGAGCATGCGGTCACGGTCTCGAAATACTGGGGCTGGATCGATCTGGATTATTTAAAGATTATGACGGCAGAACCGCTTTCAGATGCCATCTATCAGGTCTCGACCGAGCTGGTCAACCCGAATGCGGATGAGAACGCGAAGCGGCTGATGTGCTACCTTGCCGATCATTATGGAAAGAACATCCTCTCCGGACAGTATTGCGATACCGGCATGTACGGCAAGGAATTTCAGGTGATCAACAAGGTAACGGGAAAGACCCCTGCCGTGCTCGGACTTGACTTTATGGAATATACGCCCTCACGCGTTGAAAACGGAAGCACGGGACATTCCACGGAGCTTGCGATCCAGTTTAACGAGGCGGGCGGCATCGTTACCTTCTGCTGGCATTGGAACGCACCGTCGAAATATCTGACCGGAAACTGGTACAGCGGCTTCTATACGGAGCATACGGATATCGACCTTGCGAAGATCATGAACGGTGAGGATCAGGAGGGCTACGATCTGCTGATGGCGGATATCGACGCGATCGCCGCGCAGCTGAAAATCTTACAGGATGCGGGCGTGCCGGTTCTCTGGAGACCCTTACATGAGGCGAGCGGCGGCTGGTTCTGGTGGGGCGCGAGCGGCGCGGACGCGTACATACAGCTCTACAGACTGCTCTATGACAAGCTGACGGATGAATACGGACTGAATAACCTGATCTGGGTCTGGAACGGACAGGATAAGGACTGGTATCCGGGCGATGAATATGTAGACATCATCGGCGAGGACATCTATCCGGGCGAGCGCGTTTATACGGCGCAGACGGCGAAATATCTGGAAGCGGTAAATTATACGTCTCCCGCGAAGATGGTCGTCCTCTCGGAAAACGGCTGCGTGTTTGATCCGGATCTGGCGATCCGCGACGGCGCGATGTGGGGCTTCTGGTGTACCTGGAACGGCGAGTTTGTCGCGAAGTCCACGGCGATCTACTCCTACAGCGATCAATATACGGAAGAGGATGCGCTGAAGCGGTTCTATGAAAATGAAGCGGTCATTACGCTGGATGAGATTCCTGACTTAAAGGAATATCCCATCCGCGAAAAATAAGGAGAAGGGCTTTGAAAAAGAAGAAAACAGGGCTTTTATCCTATGACGGGAAGCTGGTCGGCTTTCTGAATAAGACGGGAGAGATCATTCTTCTGGACATGGCTTTCCTGGTCTGCTGTCTGCCGGTGGTGACGATCCTGCCGGCGCTGACCTCTCTCTACTACGCGACGATGAAAAGCATCCGGCGGGAGAGAGGATATCCGCTGAAGGAATTTTTCTCCTCCATGAAGCGGACGCTCCCGAAAGGGATTTTACTGACGGTGATCTGGCTGCTCTGGCTTGCGGCGCTGTTCTTCGGAAGGGATTATTTTTCCGGAGCGGACGGAGAGCGGACGGCGATGTCGGTTCTGTACGGTTTTCTGATCTTTGTCAGCGCGTGTGTCCTGATCTGTCTCTTTCCGGTGTTTTCCCGGTTTGAGCTGAAGCTGACGGGGATCTTAAAGCTGGCTTTCGTAATGAGTATCCGGTTTCTGCCGCTGACGGTTTTAGAGCTGGCGGGAACGGTGCTGATCGGTTGGGTTCTGGTTTACTTCCTGCCGATCCCGTGCTTTTTCTTTGTGCCGGGGCTCTGGTGCCTCGTGCTGACCTTCCCGATGGAAAAAGCGCTGCGTGCCTATATGCCGAAAGCAAAAGAAGGGGAGGAACAATGGTATGACAAATAGTTTTAAGCGCATGGCGCGGAAACGGGGAAAACGATGAAGCGAGCGAAATGGTTAAGAAAATCAATAGCGTCCGTCCTTCTTGTGACAATGGTTTTTACCATGCTTCCTTGGGTGAGCATGGATACCCTTGCGAAAACGGATTATTCCATGGACGACTATGACGACATTGTCAGTACATATTCCATCGACGATTCCATTCCGGGATACACGGAATATGTAGCGCAGTTTGCACAGAATTATCCGTCAGAGACCGTAACGATCGGCGCGGAAGCGGTTGTGCGCTATGACGAGGCGGATCAGGAGGCAGAGCCCGTGATCTATACGGATTACGAGGGCATGCAGGGCGACAGCGTCTATACGGGCGAGGATGCCCTTGTGGAGTTTGAGGTAGAGGTTTTGAACGAGGGCTTTTACAATCTCTCCCTTGTCTATTATCCCCTCGCCGGCAAGAACTCCGATATCGAGAGAAGCATCTTTATCGACGGAGCGCTTCCTTATCGGGAGATGGCATCCATCGACTTTTACCGGATCTGGAAATTCGACCTCGAAGAGGATAACATGACGACGAACGGCTCCGCAGTTTATCACTGGGAGAAGGATAATCAGGGAAATGATAACCGTCCGAGCATGGTCGAGGCGCCGGAATGGATCACGGGTTACGTCTACGACAGCGAAGGATATGTGACCTCCCCGCTTTCCGTTTATCTGACAAAGGGCACGCATACCATTACGCTGCTCTCCTTACGTGAGCCGATGCTGATCCATGAAATTATCTTAAGCAACGCGGAGAACGCAAAGAGCTACGCGGACACAAAGGCAGCGCAGGATGCGCAGGGCGCGAAGGCGACGAGCGGACATACGATCACGATCGAGGGAGAGAACGCGACGAGAACCTCTTCCCAGATGCTGTATCCGACGCAGGATCAGTCTTCCCCGTCCGTTTCCCCTTCCAGCGCGAAGGAGCTTTTAAACAATACGATCGGCGGAAATTCCTGGAGACTGGTCGGACAGTGGATCGAATGGGATTTCGACATTCCGGAGACCGGATATTACAATATTTCACTCTATGACTGCCAGAACTTTGTGCGCGGCATTTATGTCTCCCGAAGGATTACGATTGACGGTGAAGTACCGTTTGCGGAGATGGAGGACTACGGCTTCTCCTATGGACAGAGCTGGAGAGAGGACGTTTTGTCCGACGAGACGGGAGAGGCGTATCAGTTCTATCTGACCGAGGGACACCACACCCTGCGCATGCAGGCGGTGCTCGGCGACTTCTCCAACATTATCAGCGAGGTGCAGAGCTGCGTACAGCAGTTAAACGGCATCTACCGTGAAGTCATCAAGATTACGGGCGTATCCCCGGATACCTACAGAGACTATCAGCTGGAGGCTTCCCTGCCGAATCTCCATAACGAGCTGGTACAGGTAAGGGATCAGCTCGCGGGAGCGATCGACCGGATGCAGGAGCTGACGGGGAAAAATTCCGACCGTCTGACGGCGTTGTTGACGATGCGGGATCAGCTGGATGAGCTGATCGAGGATGCGGAGTATTTCGTCCGCGTCATCGGCTCTTATAAGATCAACGTGAGAGCCTGCGGTAACTGGGTGACGCAGGTAACGGAGCAGCCGCTGGCGATCGACCGTATCAACATCACTTCCCCCGATACGGATGTGACCTACGAAAATACGTCCTTCTTCAGCAAGCTCGGCTACGAGTGTAAGAGACTGTATTACTCCTTCGTCATCGACTATAACCAGATCGGTAACGTCATCGAGGGAGACAAGGCGGACAATACGACGATCACGCTCTGGATCGGCTCCGGACGTGATCAGGCGAACATTATCAAGAAGATGATCGACGAAGGATTTACGAACGAAACCGGCGTCAACGTCAACGTACAGCTGGTAGACATGAACACGCTGTTACGCGCGGAGCTGGCGGGAGAGGGACCGGACGTTGCGATCCAGGTTGCGAATACCAACGGTATCGCGGGCGCGGTCTTAAATACCGGTAACGATACCCCCGTCAACTACGGTATCCGTAATGCCGTACTGGATCTGTCACAGTTTGCGGATCTCGACGAGGTGAGGACGCGCTTCTCCGAGGCGGCAATGGTACCGTTCGAGTTCGACGGCGCGACCTACGCGCTTCCCGAGACGACGACCTTCCCCGTCATGTTCTACAGAAAGGACATTCTCGCGGAGCTCGGCATGGAGATCCCCGAGACCTGGGACGACGTAAAGGTTGCGATGGCGGTTCTTGCAAAGAACCAGATGGAATTCGGTATGCTGCCCAGCGAACAGATCTTCGCGATGTTATTGTACCAGAACGGCGGAGAGTATTATACGGCGGACGGCGCGCGCTCCGCGCTGGATTCCGATATCGCGGTCAATACCTTCAAGGAATACTGTGAGTTCTATACGGATTATAAGCTCGACAAGGAAACGAGCGTGGAAGAGCGCTTCCGTACCGGTGAGTGTCCGATCATCATTGCGGATTATACGACATACAACAACTTAGTCGTATCCGCACCCGATATCGCGGGACTTTGGGATTTCGCTCCCGTTCCCGGAACGGTACAGGAGGACGGCACGGTAGATCACAGCACAGGCTGTACCGGACTTGCGAGCATCATCATGGCGGACACGGAATATCCGGACGACTGCTGGGAGTTCTTGAAGTGGTGGACATCAGCGGAGATCCAGACGCAGTACGGACGAGAGATGGAGAGTCTGATGGGCTCTGCGGCGAGAGTACCCACCGCGAACCTCGAGGCATTCTCGAACATGCCCTGGCCGATCGACGACTATGAGGCGTTGGAAGAGGCGTTCCAATGGGTAAAGGGAATCCCGCAGGTACCGGGCGGATATTACTCCTGGCGAAACGTAAACAACGCGTTCTACACGGTTACGACGGAGACGGATACCGCGTCGCCGAGGGAAGAGCTGATGGATAAGGTTATCTATATTAACTCGGAAATTGATTATAAGCGGCAGGAGCTCGGGCTGCCGATCGCGGAAGACTAAGGGAGGAGGAGAGAACAATGGCTGAACAGAACACTGTTTCACAGGAAGCGCTGGATATTGCGGCAAAGCAGAAGACCTTGAAATATCAGATCAAGAGAAACCGCGTATCCTATGCGATGCTGGCACCGTATTTCATTTTATTCTTCCTCTTTACGGTTTTGCCGGTAGTCATTTCGATCATTTTAAGCTTTACATACTTTAACATGCTGGAAATGCCGACCTTTGTCGGCTGGAAGAACTATATCAAGCTCTTTCTGGAGGACGATATTTTCCTGATCGCCTTAAAGAATACGCTGATCTTCGCGGTTGTCACCGGACCGGTCAGCTACATCCTCTGTCTCTTGTTTGCATGGATCATCAATGAGTTTTCGGGAAAGTTCCGTTCCTTCCTGACCCTGATCTTCTATGCGCCCAGTATCTGCGGAAACGCCTACATGGTCTGGAATCTGATCCTGACGGGCGACCGCTACGGATACTTAAACGGTATCCTGATTAAGCTTGGGATCTTAGACGAGGCGATCCTCTGGATGAAGACGGAGAAATACATTCTGCCCGTGCTGATCGTCGTACAGCTCTGGCTATCCTTGGGAACCGGCTTCCTTTCCTTTATCGCAGGTCTTCAGACGGTCGATAAGAGCCTGTATGAGGCGGCGGCGCTGGACGGCGTAAAGAACCGCTGGCAGGAGCTTTGGTATGTCACGCTTCCTTCCATGAAGCCGCAGCTGATGTTCGGTGCGGTCATGCAGATCACGCAGTCCTTCGCGGTTGCGGATATCTCGATACAGCTTGCCGGAAACCCTTCCGTGAACTACGCCGGCGCGACGGTGGTAACGCACCTGCTCGACTACGGTTCCACGCGATTTGAGATGGGTTATGCTTCCGCCATCGCAACGGTTCTGTTCCTGCTGATGGTCGGCACGAATAAGCTGGTACAGAAATTGTTAAGGAGGGTTGGCGAATAATGGCAAAGAAAACGGAAATGACAACGACTGCTCCCAAGCGCAAACTCTTCCGGAGAAAACCGAAGGAAAAGAAGCTCAACCGCTCCATGGCGGGAAATACGCTCCTGTTTATACTGATGTTCATCTGCGGCGTCTTCATGGCGCTCCCGCTTGTCATGATCATCAACAACGCATTAAAGCCCCTGGATGAGATCTACCAGTTCCCGCCCAAGATCTTTGTGCGAAACCCGACGCTGGAGAACTTCTCGGATCTGTTCGTCCTGATGAACAATTCCTGGGTTCCCTTCTCCAGATACATATTAAATACGATCATCATTACCGGCGGCGGCATGGTGGGACACGTGCTCTGTGCCTCCCTTGCGGCATACCCGCTGGCAAAGCATAAGTTCCCGGGAAAGAACATCCTGTTCAGCATGGTCGTCCTTTCCATGATGTTCTCCTGGACGGTAACGCAGATCCCGCAGTATCTGATCATCAGCTGGCTGCACATCAACAACACTTATGCGGCGCTGATCCTGCCGGCGTTCTCGTTCGGTATGGGACTTTACCTGATGAAGCAGTTCATGGAGCAGCTTCCGGATTCCCTGATGGAGTCTGCGAGACTGGACGGCGCGTCCGAATGGCGGATCTTCTGGTCGATCGTCATGCCGAACGTAAAGCCGGCATGGCTGACGCTTGCAATCTTCCAGTTCCAGCAGATGTGGGGCAACACGGGAAGCCTGTTCTT